>NZ_RBMB01000001.1:0-218634 GCF_003989485.1 Kocuria sp. HSID17590
CGCTCCGGTGTGCTGCGCGGTGCCGCGCTGGCGCCCGGGGGACTCCGCGCGGTGGCGACCCCTCGCGTGGGAGCGGCGTGCGGCGTCGTCGTCCGCCGAGGCCGTGCCAGCGGCGACCGCCACACCGGCGCTCGCGCGGGCCAGGGACTCGCCCTCGACGTCCACGTTCGGCATGATGCGGTCCAGCCAGCGCGGCAGCCACCAGGCCTTCTCGCCCAGCAGACGCATGACCGCCGGGACCAGGAGCATGCGCACCACGAAGGCGTCCAGCAGCACACCGCCCGCGAGCGCGAAGCCGATGGGCTTGATCATCGCCAGCTCCGAGAAGATGAAGCCCGCAAACACGGAGATCATGATGATCGCGGCCGCGGTGACCACGGAGCGCCCGGCCCGGAAGCCGTACACCACGGCCTGGCGCGCGGGGTGCCCGTGGACGTACGCCTCGCGCATGCCGGAGACCAGGAACAGCTGGTAGTCCATGGCCAGGCCGAAGAGGATGCCGATCATCAGGGTGGGCAGGAAGCTCAGGATGGGCCCGGGATCGTGCACGCCGAACACGGCACCGCCCCAGCCCCACTGGTACACGGCCACCACGGCGCCCAGGGAGGCGAGCACCGAGAGCAGGAAGCCCAGGGTGGCGATCACGGGAACCAGGATCGAGCGGAACACCATGAGCAGCAGCAGGATGGAGATGACCATGACCACGCCGAGGTAGAGCGGGAGCTTCTCGCCGAGCAGCTGGGAGACGTCGATGTTCGCGGCGGTGGTGCCCGCCACGCCCACGTGGACGTCCTGCTGGGAGCCGAGATCCCCGTTGAGGTCACGAATGCTGCCCACGAGGTTCTCGGTGGCCGCCTCCGCGGGACCGGACTCGGGGATCACCTGGATCACACCGGTGGCGCGGTCGTCCGTAAGCTGGCCGGGCAGGACGTTGGCCACGTCCTCCTGCTGCGCCAGGCGGTCCGAGACGGCGTCCATCTTCTCCTGCGCCCGGGCCTTGTCGAGACCCTCGGGCAGGTCCACGACGACGGCGATCGGGCCGTTCTCGCCCGCACCGAAGTCCTCGGCGATGCGCTGGTACGCCCTGTACTGGGTGCTGTCCTGGGCCTCGGTGGAGGCGTCCGGCAGCCCGAGGCGCATGCTCTGGGCCGGCAGGGCGAGCACGATCAGCACCGCCGCGCACGCCACGGTGCTCAGCCACGGGTGGCGCAGGTGCAGGGGCACGTTGTGCTCGTCGATCACGCCCTCGCGCGGCTCGGCGCCACGCTGCTTCCTGGGCAGCACCCGCGTGCCGGCCAGGGACAGCAGCGCGGGGGTGAGCGTGAGGGTCATGAGCAGGGCCACCAGCACGGCCAGACCCGCCGCGGTGCCCATCAGGCCCAGGAACGGGATGCCGGTGACGTTCAGCGCCACGAGCGCCACGATCACGGTCAGCGCCGCGAAGAACACCGCGGTGCCCGCGGTGCCCACGGCCATCCCGATGGACTCCCGCACGGGCATTCCCCCGCGCAGCTGCTGGCGGTGCCGGTTGAGCACGAACAGCGAGTAGTCGATGCCCACCGCCAGGCCCAGCATCACGCCGAGCATGGGCGTCACGGACATCATGTCCACCACGCCGGAGAAGGACAGGGTGATGCACGAGGCCACGGCCACGCCCAGCAGCGCGGTGAGCACGGGCAGCACCGCGGGCACCACCGCCCGCAGCATGATCAGCAGCACCAGCGCGGCCACGACCACGCCGATGACCTCCGAGGGGCCCAGCAGCGCGGTGATGTCCTGCGCTATCTCCTGGGAGAAGTCCACGTCCACGCCGTCCACCGGGTGGCTGCGGACCGCGTCCATCACGGCGTTCTTGGTGTCCGCCTCCACCGCGTTCTGCTCCTGCGTGAAGTTGACCACGCTGATCGCGGAGTTCTGGTCCTTGGACACCACGCGGTAGTCGCCCATGCGCTCGAAGGACTTCTCGCCCTCCTCGAGCTGGGCCTTCTGCTGCTCCATGGCGGCGGGATCCACCCCGCGCTGCTTGAGCACCTGCTCCGCGCTCACCCCGGGCGGCAGGCTCTGCTTGAGCTGGGCGATCTGCTTCTCGCCCTGGTCCAGCTTCGCGCGGCCGTCCTTGAGCTGCTGGCGGCCGTCGTCCAGCTGCTGCTGGCGTTCGAACGGGTTCACGGTGGAGGCCACGCCGGAGACGTCCTGCGTGGCCTTGAGCGCATCGGCGACGCCGTCCTTCTGCGCCTGCGTGAACGCGGAGCCGTCCGTGGTGTGGAAGACCACCCGTCCGGTGCCCTGGTTGGCCTCGGGCATCTCCGCCTTGAGCCGGTCCGCCAGGTTCTGGGTCTCGGTCCCGGGGATGGTGACCGCGTTGCTGAGGTTCACCCCCGAGAGGGCCACCCCGCCCACGGCCAGCGCCAGGACGGCGAGCCACACCAGGATCACCGCCCACGCGTGAGCGGCTGCGCTCTTGCCCAGCCTGTAGAGAAGTCGTGCCACGGGATGTCTCCTACTGAATCGGAAGGGTTCTCTTGCGTGCGCCGCCGGGTGTGCGCCGCAGCGCGTGCCCGGACGGTGCGGGGCGGGCCCCGCGCGAGGTCGGAGGGCGCCGGCGGACAGGCCGACGCCGCGTGGTCAGGAGTCGAAGCCCCGCCCCAGGACGTCCAGGGCGGTGGAGAGCAGCTCGTCCCACGTGCGGCGGCCCCGCTCGTCCAGGACGCCGCCGGTGCGGGCGAGCCACTCGTCCAGGCACTCGGCGAAGGAGTTGATGAGGGTGGTGGCCACCAGGTGCGTCTGGAACGGCGTGTACCGGGGCAGCCGTTCCCGCAGCACCTCGTCCAGGCGCTGCACCGCGGTGCTGGTGACCCGGAAGCTCCACAGGGACGCCGCCGGGGTGCCCTTGACGTCCACGGAGAGCACCGGCTGCAGCTCGGCGATCAGCCCGCGGGAGCGCAGGGCGTGGATCAGCTGCCGGTAGACGTCCCCCAGGCTCGCCTCCCCCGCCGGCCCGGGGTCCGGCAGCTCCTCCAGCACCCGGCCGATGAGGTCGGTGGCCAGTTCCGACAGGTGCTCGAACACCGCGTCCTGCGCCGAGGGGAAGTGGTTGAAGATGGTGCGGCGGGACACCCCCGCGCGCTCCGCGAGCTCGTTGACGGTCACACGGTCCGCGCCCCGCTCCGTGGCCAGCTCCCCCGCGGCCACGATGATGGCCCGGCGGTTGCGCAGCCGGATGGCCTCGCGCTTGTCCTTGGGCTCCGCCGCGGGCCGCTGGCGGCATCCGGAGATCAGCTGGGGTGTCACGTGCGCCATCGTACGGCAGTCATTGCACTGTGTGCACCTTTCTGTGCGGAGGGTCTCACCGGTCCGCACCCGGGGGCGCCGGTCTCCACCTCAGTGCAGGTAGCGCGCCCGCACGTCGGCGGGCAGCATGCCCCCGCCCGTGAGCCACGCGAGGTGGGTGGCGCCCTCCGGAACCCGCACCCCGGCACTCTCGGGGGAGCCACCACGCGCCGCGTCCCCCGCCACCCGGAGGATGGATTCCAGCGCCGCGGCAGCCGACGGTTCCACGACCATGCCTTCTGTGGCATACAGAGCCTTGACCTGGTCCGTCATCTGCTCGTCCGACGCCGTGACGCAGCCCGCGATCAGCCCCTGCATCGCACGTCCCACGAAGCCCGAGGGACGCCCCACGGCCAGACCGTCCGCGAGCGTGCGGGTGGTGAGTCCGAGCTCCGCCACGGAGATGCCGTCGTGGAGTCCCGTGTGCAGCCCCAGGAGCATGCACGGCGCCTGGGTGGGCTCCACGAACACGCAGCGCACCGCATCCCCGAACTCCCGCGCCAGACCGTAGGCCACCCCACCGGGTGCCCCTCCGATCCCGCACGGCAGGTACACGTAAAGGGGATGGTCCTGATCCACGGCGATGCCCTGGTCCGCGAGCTGGCGTGCCACGCGCGCGCCCGCCACGGCGTACCCGGCAAACAGGCTCAGGGAGTGCTCGTCGTCCACGAAGTGCACCGCATCGTCGTGCTCCGCCGCCCGGCGACCCGCCGCCACGGCCTCCGTGTAGTCCGTGCTGTGCTCCACCACCTCCACGCCCCGCGAGCGCAGCAGGTCCTTCTTCCACTGCTGGGCGTGGGTGGACATGTGCACCGTGGCCTGCAGTCCGAGCGCGGCGGAGATGATCCCGATGGACAGTCCCAAGTTGCCGGTGGAGCCCACCACCACGCGGTGCTCGGCCATGAGGGCGCGCAACGGTGCGCTGCTGAACGCCGTGCAGTCCACCGTGCGGGAGGCTGTGCCGTCGGTGGGGCGTGCCGCACCGGTCCGCGCAGCCTCGTCCGGACCGTCTGCTGCGCCGACCGCAACGCCCGCACTCAAGCCGGGGGCAGCAGCCCCGCCCGACGACGGCCGGTGGGCCGGGAGTGCCGGGGCCACGACCGGGGCCAGCCCTGCGCCTGCGTCCGAATCCGGGTCCGGGTTCTTCATCGGGCCCGGGCCCAATGTCGAGTCCGCGTCCGCCGTGGAGTCCCAGCCCGTTGTCGGGCCCGGGCCCGGGTCCGGCAGGAGGCCGTGGGCCACGGCCAGTGACTCCGCGTACTGCAGCACCTCGTGCACTCCTCCGCGCGCCTTGACGGAGCCGCTGACCGGGAGGATGTCATCCCTCTTGAGGAGCACCCGCCCACTCCGCACCCCGGCGGCGTCCTGCCAGGCCGAGGCCTCCTGCAGCGGCGACTCGATGAGTCCGCCCGCTGCGGCGGTGTCCGGGAAGGTCGCCGCGATCCAGGGGCGGAAGCGCTCGAGGCGCGCGGCGGCGTCGTCAACGATGGCGGGGTCCACCCCGGACGCCGCGAGCCCCTGCGCGGCGTCCGTCGCGGCGGGATTCCACCAGGTCAGGGGCTCTTCCCGGGCCAGGCGCGCGGTCAGCGGATCTGCGAGGAGACCGCCGGGGAAGACGTCCTCCCGAGCCGGGGGCAGGGATACGGGGCGCGGGTCGGGGCGCTGGGCTGTCATGCGTCCATCATGGCGCCGTCAGGGGAAGGGGACCACCGGGGGGCGCCTCACACCACCCGGCGCGTGCTCTCCGGGCGGGTGAGGTGCATGCCCACCGCGGCCACGAGGCCGGCGATGCCCGCGCCCAGGGTGATCAGGAACCCGCGCTGCGGCACCTCGGACAGGAACCCGCCCATCGCGGAGCCGAACGAGACCCCCAGGACGATGCACGTGGTGAGCATGGTCATCACACTGGCCATGCGGTGAGACGGCGCGGCCCGCTCGCCGCGCGTGTATGCGCTGACCAGCAGGGTCCCCACGCCGAGGCCCGTGGCCGCGTAGAGCACACCGAGGGGCACCGGGCCGGGGACGGTCATGAGGGCCACAGCCGTGGCGCCCACGATGAGACCACCGGCCGCCACCCGCACCGACAGGGGCACGCGCGACGGCAGCCGGGACACCAGCAGGCTCGCTAGCGCGCTGCCCACCCCCATGCAGCCGTAGATCAGACCTGTGTAGGCCTCCGTGCCGCGCTCGGCGTTGATGGCGGTCAGGGCCGTCTGCGTGGAGCCGAACACGGTGCCCACGCACAGGCACGCGAGCATGGGCGGCAGCACCGCGGCCCAGCGGATCCGGGGGGCGGTGCCGTCCGTGACCTCCATCGAGCGGGTGTCCAGGCTCAGGTTCCGGCGCTGCGCGAGGTAGACGATGAAGCAGCCCTGACCGAGCAGCACCCACACCATGAGCACCACGAGCGCGGGGTTCGGACCCAGCACCCCCACCAGCACGCCCGCGATCACGGGGCCCAAGACGAACCCCACCTCGTCGCACGCCGTTTCGTAGCCCAGCGCCCTGCTCACCAGCCCGGGCGTACGACGACGCCGCGCGAGCGCCGACCAGCGCGCCCTCGCGATCGCGCCGATCTGCGGATTGGCGGCGCCGATCACGGCACCGCACACGAGGATGAGGGAGGAGGGCGCCTCGAGCAGCACCACGGCCAGCAGGGAGCTCATGCCCAGCAGCTGCACCACGGTGGCGGACACGACCACGGGCAACGGTCCGAAGCGGTCCACCATCCGACCCAGCAGAGGGGCCCCCACCGCTGACCCCAGGCCCGTGGCGGCCACGGTGAGACCGGCGAGCCCCAGCCCCAGTCCCGCGCCGCTCACGTAGAGCAGCACCCCCAGCTGGACTGTGGCGGCGGGCAGGCGGCCGATCAGCCCCGTGATCAGGAACGGCCAACCACCCGCGGCCACGAGCGAAGGGGCACCTGCCGGCGCGGGCGTCGTCGTGCGCGGGGATTCGTGGGGCGGGGGTGTGCTCATGTGCGTGCTCCTGGGTACGTCGGACAACCGCGCACCCGACCACACACGCGGAGAACCCCTGTCTACGCCGCCGATTCTACCGGGGCGCCGCCGGGGGATGGTGCTGTCTTGTGGAGTAAACGCAGCCTGAGCAGCGAAAATCCGCGTTTGCTCCGTTGGTGCAGACACCCACCCCAGGATTAAGTGCAGCTTTTGCCGCTTACTCGGTGGTAGACAGCAAAACCTGCCCTTAATCCTCACCGGGGGGGGGCAGACGGCCCAGCACGCATCCCCAAATGTCCTGCACGCCAGGACCAGCGGCCGCGTGTCCCGCGTCACATACTGGGGGCATGACGGACACAGCAGACAGCGCCCGCCACACCGTCGTCGTGGGCGCGGGCACCGCAGGATCCATCGTCGCCGGGCGCCTCGCCGAGGCCGGGCACCGCGTCACCCTGATCGAGGCGGGCGGCGAGGACACCAACCCGGCCATCCCGCACCTCTCCCGCCTGGGCGAGCTCTGGCACAGCCCCGAGGACTGGGACTACTTCACCGTGCCGCAGGAGCACGCCTCCGGACGGGTGATCCACTGGCCCCGCGGGCGCGTGCTCGGCGGCTCCCACGCGCTCAACGCCGCCATTTGGGTGCGCGGCAACCCGCTCGACTACGACGACTGGGCCGCGGCCGGCTGCGTTGGCTGGGCATGGCGCGACGTCGCCCCCGTCTTCGAGGCGCTCGAGGCCTGGGACGGGCCCACCGCGGACGACGCCGCCGCGCCCCGCGGCACGGACGGTCCCGTTCCGGTGGTCGGCAGCTACCGGCGCAGCCCGATCTTCGACTCCATCATCGCGGCCGCGGAGGCCGTGGGGGTGCCGTTCAACGCCGACTACAACTCGGGCTCCCAGGAGGGCATCTCCCAGGAGCAGCTCACCGTGGCGGACGGCAGGCGCGTGACCACCTACATGGCGTACGCGAAGCCGTGGGTGGACCGGGGCGCCATCGAGATCCACACCGGGGCGGTGGTGGAACGGCTCGTGGTCACGGACAACCGGGTCACGGGGGTCCAGCTGCACGCGGGCCCGAACGCCGAAGTGGAGGGCGTCTCACCCGAGGAGCCCACCGCGGACCTCCGCTCGGACGGGGAGATCATCGAGGCGGACGAGGTGGTGCTGTGCGCCGGGGCGCTCGACAGCCCCAAGATCCTCATGCGCTCGGGCATCGGCCCCGCGGAGCACCTGCGGGAGGTGGGGATCGAGCCGGTAGTGGACCTGCCCGGCGTGGGCGAGAACCTGCACGACCACCTGCTCGTGCCCGTGATCGCGGAGGCCACCGCCCGGACCATCGAGCACCCCGAGAACGAGATCGCGGTGACCCAGACGCACCTGTTCTGGAAGTCCACCCCGGACCAGGACCGCCCGGACACCCAGCCCCTCCACTTCTGCGTGCCCATGTACGACGACCAGATGGAGGGACCCGCCAACTCCTTCACCCTGCACACCGGGCTGGTGCGCCCGTACTCGCGGGGCAGGATCACCCTGACCGGGCCCAGCAGCACGGACCCCGCCCACTACGACCCCAACATCTTCTCGGACCCCCGGGACCGGGAGGCGCTGCGGGCATCGCTGCGGCAGGGACGGGCCATGGCGGCGTCGTCCCCTCTGGCCGAGGAGTGGGGCGCGCGGGAGATCTACCCCGGACCGGACGTGGTCACCGAGGCGGACGAGGACGCCTACATGGACCGGGCCGTGACCACCTACCACCACCAGGTGGGCACGTGCCGCATGGGCACCGACGAGATGGCCGTGGTGGACCCCGCCACGCTGCGCGTGCGGGGGGTGGACGGCGTGCGGGTGGTGGACGCCTCCGTGATGCCGTTCATCACCAACGGCAACACGAACGCCCCCTCCGCCATGATCGGCGAGAAGGGGGCGCGGATGCTGCTGGGAGGGTGACCTGAGACCGGGTCACCGGGGCCGAGGCCCGGCCAGAGCCCGGGAGAGCGTGTGCACTCCGGGGCGGCGTGCAGACCCCCAGGCACCCGTCGGACCACGAGAAATGCGCCCCGCCGCAATCGGCAGAGCGCATTTCTCGTGGTCCCCGGGGAGCTGTCCTCGCCCGCGGACGAATGATCAGGGAGTGATCAGGAGATCACGGAGATGTTCGTGGCCTGCAGGCCGCGGTCGCCCTGCTGGACCTCGAACTCCACCTTGTCGCCCTCGTTGAGGGAGCGGAAGCCGCCGGAGTTGATGCCGGAGAAGTGGGCGAAGACGTCGTCGGAGCCGTCCTCGGGGGCGATGAAGCCGAAGCCCTTGTCAGCGTTGAACCATTTGACGGTGCCAGTAGTCATAGTCAGACCTGTCTTTCTGAGAGAAAGTGAGCTCGTCCCGAATTTCGGGGGCTCGGCGTTGCGATGCTTGCCACGAACGTTTCTTCAGAAAAACTGCCACACCTCAGACGGTGGGGTGATGCTTAAAAGACAAAACGAAACCTCAACAACTTCTCCTCAAGCTACGGCCCCGGCGTGCCGGAGTCAAACGCCGCGCCCCGGCGCCCCTCCGACCCGCCCTCCTCCAGACGGCCCCGGGTGCCCGGTCTCAGACGCGCGCTGCGGCGAACGGGTAGTCCACGTAGCCCTTGGGGCCGCCCAGGTAGAACGTCTTGGGATCCGGGGTGTTCAGCTCCAGGCCGTCGCGCCAGCGCTCCACGAGGTCCGGGTTGGCGATCAGCTCGCGCCCCACCATGACGCCGTCCGCGAGGTCCGCGGCCATGATGTGCTCGGACTCCTCGAGCTCCGTGTACTCGCTGAACCCGCTGTTGAGGTAGAACACCCCGTCGAACTGGCCGCGCAGCTCCTGCACGAACTCGCCGTCGATGTCCTTGTACAGCACGGACAGGTAGGCCAGCCCCAGGTCCCGCAGGCCGGCGAGCAGCGCGGAGTAGGTGGCCCGGACGTCGTCGTGGTCGTCCTCGATGGCGCCCTGGACGTTGTGCTCGGGGGAGATCCGCAGACCCACCCGGTCCCCGCCGATCTCCTCGACGACGGCGCGCACCACCTCGACCACGAAGCGCGCCCGGTTCTCGGGCGAGCCGCCGTACTCGTCCTCGCGGTGGTTGGCGGACGGGGCCAGGAACTCGTGGAGCAGGTACCCGTTGGCGCCGTGGATCTCCACGCCGTCGATCCCCGCGTCCACCGCACGGCGCGCGGCGGAGACGAACTCCTGCCGGATCCGCGGCAGCTCATCAACCTCCAGCGCGCGGGGCACCGGGATGGGCTGCTTACCGCTGGGCACGTGCGTCTGCTGGTCGATGCCGACGGCGCTCGGGGCCTCCGGCGTGGCACCTCCCGTGAGCTCAGGGTGCGAGACGCGGCCCGCGTTCATGACCTGCATGAACATCACGCCGCCCTTGTCGTGGACCCCCTCGGCCACGCGGGACCACCCGAGCGCCTGCTCGGTGGTCTCGATCCCGGCCTGTCCCCAGAACCCCCGGCCGGTCACGGCGGGGAACGTGCCCTCGGTGACCACCAGGCCCGCAGAGGCACGCTGGGCGTAGTACTCCACGTTCATGTCCTTGGGCACGCCGTCCTCGTCGGAGCGCATCCGGGTGAGCGGCGCCATGGCCACACGGTTCTTGAGCTCGAAGGCTCCTACGGTGATGGGGTCGAACAGGGTGGGCATGCGGGTCCCTCCGTCGGTAGAGTGCTACTGCTGAGTCATCTACGGAACACCCTTGCCGCGCTGATCATTCCCGCGGAAACTTCATGGTCCCGCACGAGCTTCGCCCACCGGTCCCGACATCCGCCAGGCGAGCGCCCCCGCAGCCCACAGACGGTCACGCGAATGGGCCGGATTCACCCGTCTTGCGATGGGTGCATCCGGCCCCGCGCATCAGGCCCGGCCACAAGGTGCGGTCGTCAGCGGGAGATCACCTTGCTCGCCGCCACGGACTTGAGGCCCTCCACGCCGAACTCCAGGCCGAAGCCGGACTTCTTGATGCCGCCGAAGGGGATGCGCGGGTCCACGGCGCCGTGCTTGTTGATCCACACCGTGCCGGCCTCGAGGCGCTGCGCCACGGCCATGGCGTTGTCCGTGCTGGAGCTCCACACGGAGGCACCGAGCCCCACGTCCAGGCCGTTGGCCATGGCCACGGCCTCGTCCACGTCCGAGTATCGGATGACGGGCAGTGCTGGGCCGAACTGCTCCTGGGTCACCAGGGGGTTGTCGTTGGGCAGGTCCGCGATGATCGTGGTGGGGTAGAAGTAGCCGGGCTGCTCGGCCACCGGGTCTCCGCCCATGAGCACGCGGCCGCCACCCTTCTTGGCGTCCTCCACGAGCCCGGCCACGATGTCGTACTGCTGCTTGTTCTGCAGCGGGCCCAGCACGTTCTGCTCCTCGCGGCCGTTGCCCATGGGCATCTGCCGGGCGACCTCCACGAGGGCCTCGCACACCTCCTCGTAGACGTCCTCGTGGACGTACAGCCGCTTGAGCGCCGCGCACGTCTGGCCGGTGTTGATGAACGCGCCCCAGAAGAGGTCCCCGGCCACCGCCCGGGCGTCCACGTCCGGGAGCACGACGCCGGCGTCGTTGCCTCCCAGCTCCAGGGTCAGGCGGGCGAGGCCGTCCGCCGCGGCGCGCATGATGGCCTGACCGGTCTTCGTGGAGCCGGTGAACATGATCTTGTCGACACCCTCGTGGGTGGACAGCGCCTTGCCCACCTCGCCGCCGCCGGGGACCACGCGCAGGACGTCCGCGGGCAGCGCCTGGTTGAGCACGCGCACCAGGCCCACCACTGACAGCGGCGTGTACTCGGAAGGCTTGACCACCACGGTGTTGCCCATGCGAAGCGATGCCGCGACCTGCCACACGGTGATCATCATGGGCCAGTTCCACGGCCCGATGGCCCCCACGACGCCGAGCGGCACGTACTGCATCTCCGCGTACCCGGACTCGTCGTCCACGAGCACCTCGGGCTCCAGCGGGAAGTCCGCGCTGGCACGCAGCCACCCCACGCAGCCGCCCACCTCGAACGCCGCGTTCGGCCCGTTCTTCACGGGCTTGCCCTGCTCGCGGGACAGCAGCTCGGCGAGCGCCTCCGCGTTCGCCTCGACGGCGTCCGCGGCCCGGTGCAGGTACTCGGAGCGCTTCGCGTGGCCCAGCCCCGCCCAGTCCGGCTGGGCCGCGCGGGCGGCGGCCACGGCGTCGTCGAGCTCGGCGGTGGTGGACTCGTGGACCGTGCCGACCACCTCCCCCGTGGCGGGGTCCAGGATCTCGCGGCCGGACGGGTCCGTGATGGCGGAGAGCAGGTCTTGGCAGGTGTTCACAGTGGCTCCTCTGGGGCGGTGGACGGGCGGCGCGGGTGAGCGCGGCCGGCTGCCCCCATTGTGCCGTGGATCACTCGCGCGCAGCAGGCGCCGGAGGTGCTGCGCAGGCAGAGACAAGTGGGGCGCACTGTGGGACAAGGTGCTGCGATGTGGTCCAGGACACACTGGGGACAACGATCCCCGGACCACAGGAGGCCCCCGTGGCAGAGACCACCACCCTTGCGAGACGTAACCTGTCCACCACGTCCGTGGTGTTCATGATCATTGCGGCATCCGCCCCGCTGACCGTGCTGGCGGGCGGCGTCCCCACCAGTTTCGCGGTGTCCGGGCTGCTGGGCGTGCCCCTGGGCTACCTGGCGCTGGGGATCGTGATCATGGTCTTCGCCGTGGGCTACGGCGCCATGAGCGGGCACGTGCAGAACGCCGGAGCGTTCTACGCCTACGTGACCGAGGGTCTGGGCAACCGACAGGGCATTGCCGCGGCCATCCTGGCCCTGGTGTCCTACAACATGATGCAGGTGGGCCTCTACGGCCTGTTCGGCTTCTCCCTGGCCACCCTGCTGTCCTCGACCCTGGGCGTGGCCGTCCCGTGGTGGGTGGCCGGGGGGATCGGGTGGCTGGTGGTCGCCGCGCTGGGCGTCAACAGCGTGGACCTCTCCGCGAAGGTGCTGGGCTTCCTTGTGGCCCTGGAGTTCCTGGTGGTCACCGTGGTCTCCGTGATGGCCCTGGTCAGTGCCCCGGAGGGCCTGTCCCTGGAGACCGTGAACCCCTCACACTTCCTCACCGGGGGTGTGGGCGTGCTGCTCGCCTTCGGCATCGCCGCGTTCATGGGCTTCGAGTCCGGCGCCATCTACTCGGAGGAGACCAGGAACCCGCGCCGCACCGTGGCCCGTGCCACGTACATCGCGGTGGGTGTGATCGCCGTGTTCTACGCGCTGTCCGCGTGGGCGCTCTCCGTGGGGGTGGGCCCGTCCGCGATCGTGGGGGCCTCCCAGGAGCTCGGGCCGGACCTGGTGTTCGCGTGGCTCGGCGAGCGCAGCCCCGCCCTGGCCACGGTGGCCAACGTCCTGTTCATCACCTCGCTGCTCGCGGCCCTCGTGGCGTTCCACAACGGCGCGGCCCGCTACTTCTTCGCCCTGGGCCGCACCGGCGTGCTGCCCCGCGTGCTGGGCCGGGTGTCCGCCCACTCCGGCGCCCCCTTCGCGGGGTCCCTCGCGCAGTCCGTGGTGGGCCTGGTGGTCATCGTGGTCTTCGCGGTGGCCGGAGCGGGGTCGGAGCTCGGGGAGATGTTCCCCGTGCTCACCCTGTTCACGTGGCTGACCAACGCCGCCGCCTTCGGCCTGGTGTTCTTGCTGGCCGTGACGTCCGTGGCCGTGGTGGCCTGGTTCGCACGGGACCACCACGGCCACGGGCTCTGGACCCGGCTGGTGGCCCCGGTGATCTCGGCCGTGGCCCTGATCGCCGTGGCCGCACTGATCCTCTCCAACTTCGACCTCATGATCGGCGCGGAGGGCTTCTCCCCGCTGGTGGTCGTGATGCCCGGGATCATCATCGGCTCCGGCGTGGTGGGCCTGCTGTGGGGCGAGGTGCTGCGCCGCACCCGCCCGGAGATCTACGCCGGGATGGACCACGTGGACCGGATCCCCGAGTCCCAGGAGATCCCCGTGGTCCCCGAGCGCCGCTGAGCCCACCCCGTTCCCGGACGACGACGCCGCACCCGGCCCACGGACGCCCTGCACCACCGTGCACCACCCGCCGGCACCGGGCGCCCGAGGCGCGCTCGGCACCCGGGTGACCGGGCGGCGTCGTCCGCACCCTGTTCGTCCCGATAACCCGCAACCCCTGGAGGTACCCGTGAGCAACCCGCATGTCGTGATCGTCGGAGCCGGTTTCGCCGGCCTGGTGGCCGCCCGTGAACTGCAGATGGCAGGCGTGGACGTGGAGATCGTGGAGGCCCGCGACCGCGTGGGCGGCCGCGCCTGGACCGAGGAGCGCATGGGCCGCCCCCTGGAACTGGGCGCCACGTGGGTGCACTGGATGCAGCCGCACGTGTGGAGCGAGATCACCCGCTACGACCAGAGCATCTACCCCAGCCCGTTCTGCGACGACGCCTACTGGATCACCGGGGGCCGGGTGGAGCACGGCACCGAGGCGGACCTGGATGCCGCTCTGGCCCGCCCCATGGCCAAGATCTTCGAGGACTCGCGGGAGTTCTTCCCGTACCCGTACGAGCCCCTGCACGTGCTGGACGAGAGCAGCGGCAGCACCCCCGAGCTGCGGGAGCGCTTCCGCGCGGCGGACCAGGGCAGTGTCCTGGACTGCCTCAAGGGCGGTGACTTCACCCAGGAGGAGCGGGACTTGTGCGACGCGTACTGGTCCGCCGCGTACATCGGGGACCCGCACCAGGGGTCACCGCTCATGGCCAAGCAGTGGGCGGCGCTGTCCGACCACCGGTTGAGCCTGGTGGACGAGCAGACCCTGCGCTTCAAGCTCACCCACGGCATGCGGGGACTGTACGAGAACATCGCCGCGGACCTGCGCTGCCCCATCCGCCTGAACACCCCGGTCACGGCGGTCGACCACCGCTCCGACGGCGCCACGGTCACCCTGGGCACCGGCGAGAAGATCTCGTGCGACAGCGTGATCGTCACGGTGCCGGTGGGGGCGCTGCCAACCATCGAGTTCACCCCGGGCCTGCCCTCGGGGATGCGCACCGTGATCGACCAGCGCTGGAACTCCACGGGCTGCAAGATCTGGGTCAAGGTCAAGGGCCACCACAGCATCCTGGGCTACGCCCCCACCCCTCACAAGGCCGCCGTGTTCCGCAGCGAGTTCTTCATGGACGACGACACCACCATCTGCGTGGGCTTCGGCTCCCACCACGACGCCGTGGACCTCACCGACCCGCGGGACGCCCAGGCAATCGTGGACCAGTGGCGCCCCGACCTGGAGGTCGTGGACTGCACGGGCCACGACTGGGTGGCGGACAGGTGGAGCGGTCAGGCGTGGGCCACGCTGCGCTCAGGGCAGTTCACCAACGGCTGGCACCACTTCCGCTCCACCGACTCGCGGCTGCGCTTCGCCGGGGCGGACTGGGCGCGCGGCTGGCGCGGCGTGGTGGTGGACGGCGCCATCGAGACGGGCCTGTCCACCGCCCGGGAGGTCCTCCGGGAAATCCGCGCCTGAGCCGCACCCCAGGACGACGCCGCTCGCGCCCTTCCCGGGGCGGGCGGCGTCTGCGCGTGCGAACCGTGCCGGGCCACCAGGTCCGCCCGGTCCGTGGCCACGCGGCCCTCGGTGCCGCGGCACATGCGGTGCACGGTGCCGGTGTGTCTGCGGCGCGCGGGATGCTCCGCGCGGTGCGACACGGAGGCCGCCGGGCGGCGTCGTGCGCCGGCACTTTCAGGAGGAGCTGAGCACGCGGCGCCGGTAGGCGGTGGGGGACTCCCCGTACTCGGCCTTGAAGGCCTTGCTCACGTGGGCGGGATCCGTGAGGCCGTGCCGGGCGCTGATGGTGTGGACGGTGTCGTCCCGGTGGGCCGGGTCCGCGAGCTCCGCGCGGATGGCGGCCAGGCGCACCGCGCGGATGTGGGCGGCCACCGTGAGGTGCTGCGCCGCGAACCGGCTGTGCAGCTGACGCACCGACACGTACAGGGCGCGGGCGATGGACCCCGGGGAGAGCTCCGGATCCGCGAGGTGGTCGGCGATGTACGCGGTGGCCTGCTGCACCAGGAGGTCCCCCGCGTGCGCCCCGGCCGGCTCCACCACCTCCGCGGAGAGCACACTGACCAGCATGTCCAGCGCGGAGCGCACCAGCTTGCTCGCGTGGGGGCCGCGCAGCAGGTCCATGTTCTCAGCCAGGTTGCGGAACATGGGAACGGCCACCCGGCCCAGACCGTCCTCCTGGCCGATGCGCTGGGCGGTCACCAGGTCCAGCTGGGCGGGGATCAGCTGCACCACCGAGCGCGGGAAGGTCATCACCAGGCTGTGCTGGGGGTCGTCGTAGACCAGCTCGTACGGGCGGTAGGCCGCGTACAGGCCCAGTCCGCCGGGGCCCAGCACGCACTCCCGCCCGTCCTGGCGCAGCCGCGCCCGACCCTGCAGCTGCAGGCTCAGCTTGAGGTACTCCCCCGCGTCCCGGGCCACCATCTCGGCGGTGCGCACCACCCGGTGGGCGCCGGTGGTCATGTCGAAGAGGTGGACGTCGTCCAGTTCCACCGTGGTGAGATCCGCACGGAACTCGCTGTCCACGGGAGCGGTGATCTCCAGGGCCGCGAAAGAGGCGTTGATGGTCTCGCGCCACTGCGCGAGGGTGAGGTCCGTGCGGCGCCCGGCGGCTTCCTGGCCCGTCATGCGCGCCCCCTCTCGGATCCGCCCGCGGCACTGCGGGCCCGTGTCCGCATGCTACGCCGCCGCGGGCCGCGGCTCCGGGCGTCACCGGGGAAACACCCGCACCCCCTGCCCCTAGAGTGTTCTCAGACCGCGCCGCCGCCCGCCCTCGGGTGCGGCTCCCCGGGCCTGCACCGCTGCGGCCCCGACGTCCGGAGGACCACCATGTACGCCGATCCCACCGACATGAACGCCATCCGCGAGCTGCTCCACGAGATCCTGCGCAACGACCCCGCCCCGCTGCACCTGGGGATCGACCTGGGCGAGATCGAGCAGGGGCGTGTGAGCATGTCCATGACCGTCTCGGACTTCATGGCCAACGGCCACGGCATCTGCCACGGCGGATACCTGTTCACCCTCGCGGACACCACGCTCGCCTACTGCTGCGCCACCGCGGGTGCCCCGATCGTCACGCGCAACGCCGAGATCACGTTCACTGCCCCCGCGCACACGGGCAAGACCGTGACCGCCACGGCCACGCGCCGGGTGAGCTTCGGCAGGAACCAGATCTGCGACGTCGTGCTGGAGGCCGACGGTCACGTGGTCGCCTACTTCACCGGGCAGGGCACCACCCCGCCGGCCCCGAAGACGCAGGTGCAGGCCTGAGCCCGGGCTCCTGAACGAGCGCGTCGACCCGGCCGTCACAGGCGGCCACGACCCGCTGGGCGGCGTCCTCCTCCGTGAGGTTCGCGGTCACGGGCACGAGGTTCTCCCCGAGCTCCTCGGCGAGGCTCGTGAGACCGTCCTCCGCGAGGTCCACGGCGATCACGCGGCCGCCCTCGGCCACCACGCGCACGGCCACGGCGCGGCCAATGCCCGACGCCGCTCCGGTCACCACCACGGTTTGGCCGGCGAACCTCTCGGGGGTGGTCTTCTCCACCCACTGGGCGTTGAGCATCTGGGGCATGGCGGGATTCTCGGACATCACGATCTCCTTCGATCAGCACATCGACGAGCAGTGGGGTGGTTCAGACGGAGTCCGTGCGGTGCACAATCCGTCCGTCGCACACGGTCAGCTCCGCGGTGACGTCCTTGAGCTCCTGGGCGTCCACCTCGAAGGGATGACGGTCCAACAGCACCAGGTCTCCCAGGAAGCCCTCCGCAATACAGCCCACCCTGTCCTCGTCGAAGGACGCCTTGGCGGCCTCCACGGTGTAGGCGTCCAGGGCCTCGGCCACCGTGATGTTCTGGGCGGTGTCCATGACCTGCCCGGACACGGACGTGCGGGTCACGCACGCGGAGATGCCCAGCCAGGGGTTGGCCGTGGTCACCGGGAAGTCCGAGTTGCTGGGTGCCACGATCCCGCGGTCCAGGAACGTGCGCATGGGGTAGGTCCGCCGCATCCGCTCCGGCCCGAGGTTCGCCAGGTAGGAGTCCCCCAGCTCGTACAGGAAGGCCGTGGAGGACGCCGCGATGATCCGGCTGCCGGCCAGGCACCGGAGGTCCTCCTCCGTGGGCAGGGCGCAGTGCTCCACCCGGTGACGCCGCGCGGTCACCAGCTCGTGGAACGCCGCCTCCGGGTCCTCGCTCTCGGACGCCACCTCACGCCCGGCGCCCTCGATGAGGTCCAGGGCCTGCTCCACGGCGCGCTCTCCGATCCCGTGGATGGCCAGGCGCAGCCCGTTGCGCAGGGCCTGCGCGGCCATGGGGGCCACGTCGGGAGTGTCGTAGTACAGGATGCCGCGGGAGTCCGAGCCCTCGAAGGGCTCCTCGACCGCGGCGGTGCGCCCGCCCACGGAGCCGTCCAGGATGAACTTCATGCCCTGGATCCGCACCATGTCGTCGCCCAGGCCGCTGCGGATCCCGGTGCCGATCACCTCGTCGTAGCTGCCGTGGAAGTCGCCGAGCTGCAGTGCGAAGTACCACGGGCGGAACCGGGTGGTCAGCTCCCCCGCGTCCTTCAGGCGCAGGTAGGCGCCCATCTCCACGGGCCCGGTGCTCATGTCGTGCACCGTGGTGAGCCCCCACGCCGCGAACTCCCGCTGTGCCACGCGCATCCCGGCCAGGAACTCGGAGGGCTCGGTGGCCGGCAGGTCCGCGAGGGACATGGCCTTCTCCTGCAGCAGCCCGGTGGCCTCGCCGTGCTCGTCCCGCACGATGCACCCTCCCGCGGGGTCCGGGGTCTCCCGCGTGATCCCCATGCGCTCCAGCGCCGCGGTGTTCACCAGGGCCATGTGCGCGCACGTGCGCTTGAGGAACACGGGGTGCTTCGGGGCCGCCTCGTCCAGGTCCGCACGGGTGGGGCCACCCCCGTCCATGCGGTGCTCGTCGTAGCCCCACCCCGACACCCAGTCCCCGGCGGGGGCCTCCCGGGCGGCGTCCCGGATCGTCTCGACGACGTCGCTCGCGCGCCGTGTGACCGACGGCCGGCAGTCCGCCTGCAGCGCCATCCGCGCGTACGTTCCCGGGTGGCCGTGGGACTCGATGAGACCGGGCATCAGGTACCGCCCGCCCGCCTCCACCACCGGCACCCCGGGTGCCGTGCGGCGTCGTGCCTCGCCCGGGTCCCCCACGAAGGTGATGACGCCGTCCTCGACCACCACCGCCTGCGGCTCGTCCAGGTACTGCCCGGCAGGTCGGTGCACCACGGCGTCGACGACGGTCACGCTGCGTGCGTTGTGAGCTGTCATGTGCGATTCCTCGTTTCCACCGGGGTCACCGGTTCAGCAGGTCCCCGGAGATCTGGTCCACGTCCCGCTCCTCGTCGCGGCGGATCACCCGCCGGGCCAGGAGCGAGGAGACCAGGGAGATCAGCGCGAGCGCCAGCAGGAGCAGGGTGGGCCCCGTGGACGTGCCGCCCGTGAGACCAAGGATCCAGGCGGCCAGGGCCGGCATGAACCCGGCCACCACACCCGCGATGTTGGCGCACAGGGCGATGGCCGAGTACCGCACCTTCACGGGGAACAGCTGCGTGAGCATCGTGCCCACGGGCGCGTAGGGGATGGAAGCGAAGCCGATGCCCAGGATCATCGCCACCGTGATCAGCGCGGCGCTGCGGGTGTCCACCAGCAGGAAGATCGGGACGGCGAGCACCGCGGCCACCGCGTAGCCCACGACCACCACGATGGACGGGGACGTCCTGTCCGCGACCTTCCCGGCCACCCCCATGGTGATGATCTCCGCCACCGCGCCCCACGTGATGGCGGTGAGGATCACGGTGGAGGGCATGCCCAGCTGCTTGGTCACGTAGCTGATCATGAACGTGGTGAGCACGAAGAACCCGGCGTTGCCGAACAGGTACGTGCCCACGCCCAGGACCAGCCGCCCGGGCACGGTCCGCAGGATCTCGACGGCGGGCAGGCCCTCCTTGACCTCCGGCGCGGCCGCGCGGGAGGCCTCGCGGGCGGCCTGGGCGGCCACGTAGTCGTCCGTCTCGTCCACGCGCAGCCGGATCCACACGCCCACGACCACCAGGAGGATGGAGATCAGGTACGGGATGCGCCACGCGCCCTCCAGGAACGACTCCCCGGACACGGCCACCACGGCGGCCACGATCATCGAGGACAGGATGGTGCCGGTGGGCGAGCCCATCTGGACCACCGCGCCGTAGAAGCCGCGCTTGCTCTCCGGTGCGTTCTCCACGGCCAGCAGCGTGGCCCCGCCCCACTCGCCGCCGGCGGCCATGCCCTGCACGAAGCGCATCACGGCCAGCAGGATTGGCGCCACGATGCCCGCCGTCTCGAACGTGGGCAGCACGCCGATCAGGGCGGAGGAGACCCCCATGGCCACGATCGTGATCATCAGGATGGTGCGGCGGCCCAGCCGGTCCCCGAAGTGCCCCGCGAGCAGGGCGCCGATGGGCCGGGCGATGAACCCGATGCCGAACAGCAGGAAGGACTGGATGACCCGCAGCGCGGGGTCGTCCCCGCCGAAGAACAGCGGCGCGAAGACGATGGACGAGGTGGTGCCGAACAGGAAGAAGTCGTACCACTCGAGCGACGTGCCCACGTACGCCCCGAGCAGCGCACGGCGGGCCTTGCGGGGGTCGTGCTGACGGACGGCGGGGCCGTCCGCGGCGTGGTCCGCGGGACCACCGTGCGTGTGGGACATGGGCACCTCTGGATCGGGGAGGGAAGAACCGGCCCGCGGTGTCGCGGGCTCTTCCCAGCAACTATGTGACCCAGGTCGCAGAGCGTCAAATGGTCCACGCCCCCGCAGCGCACGACGCCGCCCGTCCCGTCCCCGCCGGATCCCACCCGGGTGCGCCCCGCCCGGGCCAGGGCGCTCTGCGCGTGGCAGCCGTACGGCGTGGGGCCCGGCGCCCGTACCCCGTGGTGCCACCAGCCGTCGAGGACGAACGGTGCCCGGTGCATCTGTTCTTGCAATGCGGGCAAGACGGTTGTCGCATCCGTGCCCGAGTGGTCGAATGGGGTCATGAGTGACAACAGCATCTGGGAAGCCCTTCAGACCGCCCGCGACAAGGCCAAGGAGCGCGAGGACGAGGAGAAGCAGCGCGTCGAGGACGCTGACAACCACGAGCAGCAGCGTGCGGCGAGTTCGCGCGTGGCCGCTCGGCAGGCCGTCCGCGAGACCCTGGACGACATCCTCGCCGAGCGGGAGGGCTGAGTCGTGGCGGGCAGGCACACTGCGGACGACGGCCAGACCGCCAAGGAGCGCACGGTGGGCATGACTCCCGAGCAGGAGCAGGCGTACCTGACGGACGACCGCACCCAGCCGCAGCCCGCGGACGGCGGGATCGGCGCCATGACGGACGTGCAGGGCCGGGAGCCGGACACCAGCAACTAGCCCCGCAGGGACCCCACGAACTCCCACAGCGTCCGCGCCGCCGCGGTGAGGTGGTGCGCGAAGCCCTCGAGGTCCTCGCTCGTGTCCCGGCGGTGGTTCACGCAGAATTCGTAGCCGTCGGTGCACGTGGTGTAGGTGACGCCGAAGCCCTCCCGAGTGGTGGGTGCGAACGCATATCGCACGATCGTGTCCGGACCGCCGATCGACGTGGTCGAGAGGAAGTCGTGGCGCACGGCCGCGAGCGCAGGGGTGTCGAAGAACGCGGAGGGCTCACCCGTGCGCTCGGCGATCATCGCCAGCCCCAGCAGGTGCCGGTCCACCCCGCGGGCGCTCTTGCAGGCCTTGACCCACCCGCGGTGGGCGTCCAGCGCGGCGCGGAAGAGCTCCTCGGTAGCGATGCCCGCGTGCAGGGCGCGCACGAACGCCACGGCCTCGGGTGTCACCGGTCGCAGGCACTCGGTGCGCCCGGCCTGGTACTCGCGCATGTCCACCGCCTCGTACACCCCGCGCACGCGCCCGTACGTCGCGTACTGGGCGAGCAGCATGATGAGCTGCTGGGCGGCGTCGTCGCTGATCCGGAAGGGCAGCTCCGCGCGGTGCGGGCGGGGCACGAACACGCGGTGCACGCCCAGCAGCGCGGCCTGGGCGCGGTAGTCGGCCACGGCGGCCACCAGGTCACCGCGCAGCCCGTCGTCCAGCTGCCACGTGAGCGCGTCCGGGCGCGGGGCGTCCGGCAGCGGCGCCTCGTCCGGGACCGTCACGTCCTGCAGCTGCCCCGCCACCGCGAGGATCGTGGCGCCGTCCACCGTGCTGTGCTCCACGTGCACGGCCAGCCACTCGTCCTCCAGGCACGCCTCGTACGTGATGGGCTTGTACGCCCACGCGTGCCCCACCTCGAACGCCGAGCGCTCCAGGTGCTCCACGACCTCCGCGCGCGCCTCCACCAGGTTGACCACGAACAGCATGCGGGTGATGCGCTCGTAGACCTCCGCGTTGTGCGCGTCCGCGGTCAGCCGTTCCAGCAGGGGTGCCGCCACCTCGCTGCCCAGGTAGGACAGCGCGCCGAACGGCAGCTCGGTCTCGCGCGGCTCGTCCCGCGCCACCACCTCCCGCAGCCCCTCAGCCACGGTCCGCAGCGGCACCGGCTGACGGTCCTCGGTGGCGACCGGCAGCGCGTACAGCCGCCCGCGGTGGATCATCCCGATCTCCGGGGCACGCGCCTCGCCCCCGGACGACGACGCCGCTGCGCCCGGTCTGCGGATCTCGTCCCGTTCCGGGCGGGGGTGCCGCACGCCCCCGGCGAGGCACTGCCACTGCTCCATGCTCAGGGGGTTGCCGCGCGGATCCACCTGCTGGGGAGTCTCCCCGCGCAGCTGCCGCAGGTGCACCACCGCGGCCCGGTACACGAGCTCTGCGGCCCGTCCCACACCCGGCGCGCCGTAGTCACCGGTGATCTGGAAGCCCACGCTCGTGGTCAGGGGCAGCGGGGTGCGCACGGTGAGGTAGCCATCCAGCCACGCCCGGGACAGCCAGCTGCGCTCCTCGGCGTCCTCCGCGCGGGCGAACTCCTCCAGGGCGGCCTGCAGCCGCGGGCCCTCGTGGGATGCGAAGCGCTTGACCTCGCGGCGGGTGTCCTCCAGGGTTTCCCGGTCCACCAGGGGCTCGGCGGCGGTGAGGAACCGGGACAGCGTGTCCTGCAGGGCGGGCACGGGAAGGGGCTTCACGCTCACGGGTGGGTCCTTTCGGTGGGTGACGGATGCGGAGGGGCGGGCGGGGTGGCCCGGACGGGACCGCTCAGTCCCGCTCGGAGAGGTAGCGCTCGATGGCCCGCCGCAGCCGGTCCACGCCCTCGCGGATCACGTCCGGGGCGTGGGTCACGAAGGACAGCCGCATGGTGGAGGTGTCCGGATCGTGCGCGTAGAAGGAGACGCCGGGCACGAAGGCCACGCCCTCCTCCACGGCGATCTCCAGCAGCCGGGTGGTGTCGATGCCGTGGCCCAGGCGCGCCCACAGGAACATGCCGCCGTCCGGGCGGGTGATCTGCGCCCCGGCGGGGAGCACCCGCTCGAGCTCCGCGTGCATGGCGCGGGCCCGCTCGGCGTAGACGGGACGCACGCGCTCCAGGTGCGCCTCGACGTCGGCGGTGTCCAGGTAGCGGGCCACGGCCAGCTGGTCCGGCACCGGGGACTGCAGCCCGATGGCCTGCTTGGCCACCGTGAGCGTGAACTGGATGGGGCCCTCCGAGCGCATCCACCCCACGCGCACCCCCGGTGCGATGATCTTGGACACCGAGTTCAGCAGGATGGTCTGGGCGGACATCCCCGGCAGCGAGGCGATGGGCGGCAGGGGCCCGCCCCTGTAGCAGAGCTCGCCGTACGGGTCGTCCTCCACCAGGGCGGTGCCGGTGCGCTGCAGCACGTCCGCCACGGCACGGCGCCGCTCCATGGACATGCAGATCCCGGAGGGGTTCTGGAAGGAGGGGATCAGGTACACGAACGTGGGGTCGTGCTCCGCGATCAGCCGTTCCAGCTCGTCCGGGAGCACGCCGTGCTCGTCCGTGGGCACACCCACCATGTGGGCGCCGTTGAGATCGAAGGCCTGCACCGCGGCCAGGTAGGTGGGCCGCTCCACCAGGATGGTGTCCCCGCGGTTCACGAGGGCCTGGGCCACCACGAACAGCCCCTCCTGGGAGCCGGTGGTCACCTGGATCTGCTCCGCAGTGGTGGGCAGGTGGCGGCTGATCCGGCGGGCCGCCTGCTCCCGCAGCTCGACCTCCCCCTCGCTGGACGCGTACTGCAGGGCGCGCTGCGGCTGGTGCTCGAACACCCAGTCGTAGGCGGCCTTGATGTCTTCCACCTCGAAGTACGCGGGGTCCGGAACACCGCCCGCGAAGGAGATCACCCCCTCTGCGGAGACCACCTCCAGCAGATCGCGCACGGGAGAGGAGTCCACCCCTCGCAGTCGGTCGGCAATGCGGTACGAGAAGGTCTCCGAAGTACTCATGCCGCCATTCTCCCACCGCGTCCGAGCCGGTCGCCCACGGCGCAACCGGATCGGGCAGGGCGCAGCCGAATCGGGCGCCCGGCCGGGGGCGTCGCGGTGCGGGCACCTTGCCGGGTGGCGTCCGGCCGGGGACGTCCCAGATGGAGGACGCAGGGTCTCGGCCCCTCCGCGGTTCAGGCGTCCAGCGGCGTGCTCGTGCACCATGCGCGCAGCAGGGCGTGCACGTGACGGTCGTAGGCGGCGTCGGCGTCCTCGCCGGGGAGCACGGGGCGGTGCATCTCGATCGCGATCCACCCGTGCACCCCCGTGCAGAGGGAGGCGCCGATCCGGTTCGCGGGGACGTCGTGGAAGATGCCCTCCCGGATCCCGGTGCGCACCGCGCGGGGTGCCCCGGGCACGACGACGCCGCACGGCGTCCCGGGCGCGGAGGGTTCAGGCGATGCCGCGGGCCCGCCGGTTGCGCCGGATCCGCTTGAGCACCCACGTGAGCGTGAGCACGACCACGGTGACCACCACGATCCGGGAGAACACGCCCGCGTACTGCTCGGCAATGTGCCAGTTCTCGCCCAGCACGTACCCCGCGAGCACGAAGATCGTGTTCCAGACCAGGGACCCCGCGCCGCTCAGCAGCACGAACAGGCCGAAGCGCATCCGCTCGATGCCCGCGGGCACGGAGATCAGGGACCGGAAGATGGGGATCATCCGCCCGAAGAACACGGCCTTGCGGCCGTGGCGCTCGAACCAGGCCTCCGTGCGCTCCAGGTCCACGAGGTCCACCAGGGGCATCCGGTCCACCACCACGCGCAGCCGCCGCGGGCCGAGCGCGGCGCCGATCCAGTACAGCGCCACCGCGCCCACGACCGAGCCCAGGGTGGTCCAGAAGATCGCACCCCACAGGGTGAAGCCGCCCTGGCTCGCGGTGAACCCGGCGAGGGGGAGGATCACCTCGGAGGGCAGCGGGGGGAAGATGTTCTCCAGGGCCACGAGCAGTCCCGCACCGGGTGCCCCGATGGCCTCCATGACGTCCACCACCCATCCTGCGATGCCGGAGAGCTGGGAGGAGGGATCGGGGGTGGTGGCGGCCAGGGCGGCAGGCAGGGACATGTCGAGGTTCTCCGCACGTGGTCGTCAGGAGGACACCACGCTACTGGGGGTTGCTGGGGGGCCGCTTGGAGGTTCCGGGGCACTGCACGATTGAATGGGGTCATGCGTCTGTGGTCACTTCACCCGTCCCTGCTGGATCGTCGCGCCCTCGTGGCGGACTGGCGCGAGGGGCTGCTCGCCCAGAAGGTGCTGCTGGGCGAGACCACGGGCTACACGCGCCACCCGCAGCTGCAGCGCTTCCGGGCCACGAGCGACCCGGTCGGCTTCGTGGCCGCGTACCTGCACGGTGTCGCGGACGAGGCCGACCGGCGCGGCTACGCCTTCGACCGCACCCGGGTGGTGCGCCCGGTGGACGCCGAACCCCGGTCCATCACGGTGACCACGGGCCAGCTGCGCTACGAGTTCGAGTTCCTGCTGCAGAAGGTGCTCGCCCGCGATCCCGAGTGGGCGCGCACCGCGCTGGACGGCTCGGATCCCGACGCCGCCCCCGCCCACCCGCTGTTCGCGGTGGTCCCCGGGGAAGTGGCCGAGTGGGAACGGACCAGGAGCTGACCGGGGACGCCCGGTAGGAACCTGGCGTGCGGCGTCGTCGTGCGCGGCGGTGGCTCGTGGTCGCGGCGAGGGCACTGGCCGCGGTGCTGGCGCTGGCCGTGGGAGGGCTGCTGCTCTGGAGCGGCACCGGTGTGATGAGCGCCGAGCCCGGGCCCTGGGAGGGCGTGCAGCACGATCCCGCGATCCGTGTGGAGCAGAGGGACTCCGCCGTGGTGCTGCACCCGGCGCACCCCGTGGGCACGCAGCGCGGGCTGGTGTTCTGCCCGGGGGCCAAGGTGGAGCCGGAGGCCTGTGCGGCGCGGCTGTCCGGGTTGGTGGCCGAGGAGGGGATGACGGTGGTGATCCCGGACCCGTGGCTGCACCTGGCCCTGTTCGACCGCCGGGACGTCACCGCCTTCACCGCCGAGGCGCCGCAGGTGAACGACTGGTTCGTGGGAGGCCACTCGATGGGCGGGGTGCGGGCGTGCCGGCTGGCCCCGGAGTCCGAGGGCCTGCTGCTGGGCTCCTACTGCGCCACGGACCTCTCCGGGACGGCGCTGTCCGTGCTCAGCATCGGGTGCGGTCAGGACGGGCTGTCCACGCCGAAGAAGATCGCCGCGGCGCGTGACATGCTGCCCGCGGACGCCGCGATGGAGGAGATCCCGGAGGCCAGCCGCGCAAGCTTCGGGGACCACGGTCCGCAGACCGCTCGTTGCTCTGCCTGATCCCGTTCGTCCTGCTCGTCGCGGCGGTCGCCGCACTCGGTGACCTGGCGTCGTCCAGCGCCCAAGAAGTCCACGGGAACCTCGAGCTGCTGTTCTTCGCCCCGCCCGCGTGGCCGCCGGGCTCATGCTCCCGTATCTCGGGTGGGTCGCGTTCGCCGCGGCCCTGAACCTGGGGAACGCACTGCTCAACTGACGCCCGCCCCGCCGAGCGCCGTGTCCGAAACCCGCTAGCGTCCGGCGCCGGACGGTGCGAGTCTGGTGGGCATGCCCACCCAGGACACCGCCTCCGACGAGCGCTACCGCGCCGTTCGCTCACGGGACGCCCGCTTCGACGGGCAGTTCGTGATGGCCGTGCGCACCACCGGGATCTACTGCCGCCCCAGCTGTCCGGCCCGCACCCCGCGCCGCGAGAACGTGGAGTTCTTCCGCACGAGCGCGGCCGCCCACGCCGCGGGTTTCCGGGCGTGCAAGCGCTGCGCGCCTGAGGCCGTTCCGGGCTCCCCCGAGTGGGACGTGCGCGGGGACGTGGCCGGGCGCGCCATGCGGCTGATCGCCGAGGGCGTCGTGGACCGCGAAGGGATCGAGGGACTCGCGCGGCGAACCGGGTACTCGCCCCGCCACCTCACCCGTGTGCTGGGCGAGGAGCTCGGTGCGGGACCGCTCGCCCTGGCCCGGGCCCATCGCGCACAGACCGCCCGTGCCCTGCTCACGCAGACGGAGCTGAAGGTCTCCGAGATCGCCTTCTCTGCGGGGTTCTCCAGCGTGCGCCAGTGCAACGAGGTGATCCGTGCCGTCTACGACATGACACCCCTGCAGCTGCGCGAGCAGGGCCGGCGCACCCCCGGGGCTCGTGCGCCCTCCCACGGCCGCCCCGGGCACGACGCCGCGCGGCCCGCCTCCCTGCCCCGCCCCGCGGTGCAGCTGAACACCTCCCGCAACGCGACCCTCTCCTCGGCCGCGGACTTCGGTGAGGTGGACCTGGCCCTGAGCTACCGCGCACCCCTGGACCTGCACGGCCTGTTCGTGTGGTTCGCGGTGCACGCCGTCGAGGGGGTGGAGGTCGGGACGGCCACCTCCTACTCCCGGACCCTGCGCCTGCCGGGCGGCCCCGCGTGGCTGCGGGTGTACCGGCGGGGCGCGGACGAGCTGCGGATGCGCGCCCGTCTCACGGACCTCGCGGACCTGCCCGCCCTGATCGCACGGGTCCGGAGGCTCTTCGACCTGGACGCCGACCCCCTCGCCGTGGACGAGGCGCTCTCCCACGTGCCCGCCCTGCGCCCAATCGTCGCGGCCCGGCCGGGGCTGCGCGTCGTCGGCTCCGCGGACCCGGAGGAGACGCTGATCCGCACCCTGATCGGCCAGCAGATCTCCCTGGCCGCCGCGCGCACCGTGCTCGGCGCCCGAACGCGGGAGATGGGCGAGCCCGCCCCGGAGTTCGCCCCCGGGCTGAGCCACATGTTCCCCACCGCGGCGGCGATCGCGGAGCACGGCGAGCGCTTCCTGCGCGGCCCCGCGGGCAGGGTGCGCGCGGTGCTCGGGGCCGCGAGCGCCGTCGCCTCCGGGGAGCTGAGCCTCTCCCCCGGGGACGACGCCGCCCAGCAGCGTGCCGCTCTGCTCGCCCTTCCCTGGGTGGGGCCGTGGACCGCGGACCACGTGCGCATGCGGGTCACCGGGGACCCGGACGTGTTCCTGGTGGACGACGGCGCTCTGCGGGCCGGCGCGCAGCGGATCGGTCTGCCCGGGGACAAGAAGGCGCTGACCGCGTGGGCGCAGAGCGCCGCCCCGTGGCGCAGCTACGCCACCACCCACCTGTGGGGTCCGCTGACCCCACCCGCCACCTTCGACGAGAGCGAGCAGCCATGACCCACACCGTGGAGACCATCGACACCCCGGACGGCCCGTTCACGGCCGTGGCCGGGCCGGACGGGGCGGTGCTCGCCTCGGGGTGGACCGCGTCCCCCGAGGAGGCGCTCGCCCGGGTGCGGGCGGAGTGGCGCCCGCGGGACGTGCGCACCGGGCCCGTGGCCGCGATGGACGCCGTGCGGGCGTTCTACGCCGGTGAACTCAACCCGGTCATGGCCGTGCCCGTGGAGGTGCACGGCACGGACGGGCAGCTCGCCGGGTGGGAGCAGCTGCGGCGCATCCGGCCCGGTGACCCGCTCACGTACACGGAGTTCGCCGAGGCCCTGGGCACCCCGCGGGCGGTGCGGGCGGCGGCGTCCGTGTGCGCGCGCAATCCCGTGGCGCTGTTCGTGCCGTGCCACCGCGTGCTGCGCGCGGACGGCTCGATGGGTGGCTTCGCGTGGGGCGAGGACGTGAAGCGGAGCCTGCTGGAGCGGGAGGCGGCGGGGCGGGCGCGCTGAGCCCCGCGTGTGACCGAGCGGCCGTGGTGCCGGGGATGTTTTGGACGCCGCGGAGGCGGGCACCGTATAGGGGCGCCCGCCTCCCGCCCGCCCGGACCGCGCGTCGTCGCACCCGACCGTCAGCGCCCCGCGGCACCACCGTGCCGCGTGAGGGCGCCCGATGCACCGTCACTCCCCGCCCCCGGAGGTCCCCCGGGGGCGTGACAGACTGTGCGGGTGGAACGGGTGAGCGCGGCGCAGGGCAGGACGTGCAGCGTCGTCATCCCCGTGCGCAACGACGCCGCCTACCTGGAACGCTGCCTGCAAGCCCTCCGGCGCCAGACCCGCGTTCCGGACGAGATCGTGGTGGTGGACAACGCGTCCTCCGACCACCTGCGGGAGGTTCTCGCGCGGCACCCCGAGGTGCAGTGCGTGCGGGAGCCCGAGCCCGGCGTCGCCCACGCGGCCGCGGCGGGATACGACGCCGCACGCGGTGACCTGATCCTGCGCTGCGACGCGGACAGCCTGCCCGCGCCCACGTGGATCGAGCGGCACGTGAGCAGTCTGACCCGCGCACTGGACGAGCCCCGCGGCAGGGACGCGGTGGCGGTGTCCGGGGTGGCGCGCTTCGGCCCGCAGCGCCCGGGCCTCGGGCGTATCGCGGGTGCCGCCTACATCACGGCCTACCGGCTGGTGGCCGGGACCGCGCTGGGGCACTGGGCGCTGTGGGGCTCGGACATGGCCTTCACGCGCGAGTGGTGGCGGCGGGTCTCCGTCGAGGTCCACCGCGATGCCCGCGTGCACGACGACTTCGACCTCAGCTTCCGCGTGCGTCCCCACGAACGGGTGCTCATGGACCCCGGCAGTGCGGCGGTGGTCTCGTGGCGGGCGGTGGTCTCGCCCGCGCGCATCCGGCGCCAGCTGCGCATGGCATCGGCCACCGTGGCCGCCAACTGGCGCGCGCAGCGGCCGTGGGTGCGCATCCGGCGCCGCCTGCTCGGCGGACGGGGTGACCGCGAGTGACGCCCGGCTCCTCCCCTTCGGGCACGTCCCGGGGCAACGACGCCGCACGGTTCCCCGTGCGCGCCCGTCTTCAGCAGGCGTCGGCTCACCGGGGCCCGAGCTCGGGCTGCGAGTCAGACGGCGCGGCAGCGGCGTCGTTACCGTCGGAGCGAGCGGGCGCGGGGAGATCGACGGCAGCCGGGGACACCCCCGATCGACGCACGGGGTGGATACGGCGAGCCGGTGCGGGGGCGGCGTCGGCGACGTGCTTCACCGCCGTGGTCGTGGCCGGGGCCTACGCCCTGGACGCGCGCTGGGTGGATGCCGCCGTGCTGATGCTGGCCGGGCTGGGTCAGGTGCTCGCGTTCCTATGGTTCCGCGCGCCGTGGCCGCGTGCGCTGTGCTCGGTGGTGCTGCTCACCGCGGCGGTGAGCGCGGCCGAGCAGCTGTACAGCCGGATCTGGTGGTGGGACATCCTCATCCACTTCGTGGCACTGTACGCGCTGGTGTGGATGCTGTGGAACCGGGTGCTGCGCGGCAGCGGACAGCTGCGGGAGCGCGTGCGGAACGCGCGCCGGGAACCGTACCTGCTGTGCGCGCTGGCGGGTCTGGCGATCGCCACGGCGTGGGAGGTCATGGAGCTTCTGGGGTTCCTGTTCGTGACCCCGGAGATCCACATCCCGCCCCTGGACACTCTCGGGGACGTGACCGTGGGGGTGTTGGGTGCCGCCCTGGTGGGGCGGCATCGCGCGCCGCGGTGAGCACGAGTGCGCGTGACGGGCAGGGGGAATCCCAGCGGCTTGCCCGTGGCGGGCACCCGACCCGTGGGCCGGCCGGGGCGCACCGCTCGCGGCGCGCCCCGCCCGGCGGTGCGCGTGACTTACCTGCGCCGGTCCCGCAGGGCGCCGGTGGACCACAGTGCAGCGGCGATCAGGACGGGCTGGAAGAACAGGCGCACAAAGCGCTTGGTGTCCGTGTCCAGGGGAACGAACTCGGGCACCTGCGCCTGGAACTCGTCACGGGCGAAGGTCAGATGGCTGACGCCCGCGAAGGCCAGGAAGCCGCCGAGCGCGGTGCGGACGATGTGGCGGGCGGGGGAGAGCTTGGGTGCCTTGCGGCGAGACGGTGTGGGGAGGTCCATCACTCGTCCACTACCGTCACAGTGACCTCGATGTTGCCGCGCGTGGCGTTGGAGTAGGGGCAGACCTGGTGGGCGGCGTCGGCGAGTTCCTGGGCCTTGTCGTGCTCGAGCTCGGGAACGACCACCTCGAGCTGCACGGCCAGGCCGAAGCCACCCTCCCCGTTGTTGCCGATCTGCACGCGGGCACCCACCGCGGAATCGCCGAGCGAGACCTTCTGCTGGCGGGCGACCATCTGCAGCGCCGAGTGGAAGCACGCGGCGTACCCGGCGGCGAAGAGCTGCTCGGGGTTGGCGCCGTTGCCGGAACCACCCATCTCCTTCGGAATGGCGAGGTCGAACTGCAGGGAGCCGTCCTTGAGGGCCACGCTGCCGTTGCGGCCCGCGCCCTGGGCAAGTGCTTCTGCGGTGTAGAGAGCGTCCATGATGTTTTCTCCTTCGCTGGCGGGACTGGCAGGTCTCGACCCCCCAAGAACCGAGACCCGCCATGGTGGTACCGCGCGTGGGTGGGCACCTCCCGGACCGACGGTCCGCGGCGCCCGCTCATGACACGTGGTCGCGTCAGGTGCTCGGCGTGATGGCGGGGGGGGGACCGGACGCCGGGCAACGCGACCGAGGTCGAGTATAGTTGCGTGCTTTTTGGTTGTCCACAACCAATATATCGGCAATGGTCCGCGGTCGGCGCCGCCGTTGCCGGTGACCCGATGCGTTCCGGGGCAGGGCGAGGGACGTGCCCGGCGGCTTCCCCCGCCCCGGAAAGACACCCGAGACGGAGGAGACCGATCAGGCTCGATGGATCAGAGCCCCTTCCCGGAGGGTGAGACCAGGATCTTGACCGCGGTCTCATTGCGATGGATCAGGGTTTCGAAACCCTCCTCCACCAGACCGTCCACCCCGATCTTGCCGGTGATGAACGGCGCCAGGTCGATCTTCCCGGATTCCACCAGTTCGATGGTGGCCGGGTGCGAGTTCACATAGGCGATGGTGCCCCGTAGGTCGATCTCCTTCATCACGAGCTTGTGCATGTCAAAGTCCGCGCGCTTGCCCCAGATGGATACGACCACGAGCACGCCGGTGGGCCGTAGTACATCCATGAGGGTGTCCAGCACCACTTGCACACTGGTGCACTCGAAGGCCACGTCCGCACCCTTGCCGTTCGTGAGCCTTCGGACCTCCTGGGCGACATCTACCTCCCGGGGATCCAGGGCGTAGTCAGCCACGCCCGTATCCAAGGCCTTCTGCCGCCGCAGCGGGCTGAGCTCGGACACGACCACGGTGACGCTCAGGGCCTTCAGCACCGCAGCGGTCAGGAGGCCGATGGGCCCGGCGCCGCCCACAACGGCAACGTCCCCGGCCTTGGCCCCGGAGCGCTCCGCCGCGTGGTATCCCACTGAGAGCGGTTCGATCAGGGCGGCCTGGTCCAGTGGCACAACATCGGACACGGGGTGCACCCATCGACGCCGCACAGCGATCTTCTCGCCGAGACCACCCCCGCCTCCGGCCAGGCCGATGAAGTTCATGTCGCGGGAGAGGTGGTAGTCCTTGCTCTCGGGCCCGGTGTCCACGTCCTCGCCGATGATGTAGGGCTCCACAACCACGTGCTGGCCCACCCGCAGATCGCCCACTCCGTCGCCGAGCTCGTAGATCACCCCGGAGAATTCATGTCCCATGGTCACAGGCGCGGTCTCGCCGGAAATCGGATGAGGGGTGTCCGGGGTGGGACAGAAGATCGGGCCCTCGAGGTACTCGTGGAGGTCGGTGCCGCAGATGCCGCACCACGCGACATCGATTCCCACCATGCCGGGACCGACCTCGGGCTCGGGCAGTTCGTCGATTCGAATGTCATTGCGTCCGTAGTAGCGCGCCGCTCTCATGGAATCTCCTCACCTTGACGAGCGCGGACGCCCCGCGCCCTGACACTAATTCTAAGCCTTGTGCGCACAGATTCGAGGGTGCGGCGAGGGGACTGCCCATGGAGGGCAGACGTCCCGGGAGACGCTGCCGCAGTGCGTGCACGAACTCCCGAACTGGGGAGCAGGGTGCCAGTAGCATCAGCCTGGGCAGCACCGAACGCCGGCGTGGGTGCAGGACACTCTTGAAAGCATTCTGGTTTCCCGAGCGCCACCGCATTCAGGGTGCTGCCCCGGATTCCCGGCGTGACCATCGATCCAGGAGGAATCCCAGTGTCAGACCTCAGCGGCCTCGTCCCCACCTCGGCCATCCGGCTCGACGCCTCCGCGACAGACTGGCGGGATGCCATACGGCTCTCTGGTGACCTGTTGACGGCGGCGGGTACCGCGGGGCCCTCGTACACAGAAGCGATGATCGAGGTCGTGGAGGAGCACGGGCCGTACATCGTGATCGCCCCGGGTTTCGCTCTGGCCCATGCACGCCCGGACGGGTCCGTGGCCCGCACCGGCCTGTCGTTCGTCAGGCTGAGTGAGCCCGTGGAGTTCGGCAACAAGGCCAACGACCCCGTGCAGCTGGTGATGGCCCTGGCGTCCGTGGACTCGAAGGCGCACCAGAAGGCTCTCGCCTCGCTCGCCCGGGTGCTGGGCACCCCGGAACGTCGGCTTGCCCTGGACAATGCGACGTCGCCGGAAGGCGTGCTCGCCGCGCTGGAAACCGGGTCCGGGGCCAAGAAGAACCCGAGAGCGGTTCCAGCACCCGCGGTTTCTGGCGCCGCCAACGAAACGGCCCCCACGTCCGAGTCCGGGAGTTCCGACCAAGTCCCCTCCAAGGGGCTCGTGCTGACCGTGTGCGGCAACGGTCTGGGGACCAGCCTGTTCCTGAAGAACACGGCCGAACAGGTTCTGGACAGGTGGGGGTGGAGCCCCTATTTGACCATTGAGGCCACAGACACCATCTCCGCGAAAGGGCGTGCCAAGGAAGCAGACTTCCTCCTGACCTCCCAGGCCATTGCACAAACGCTGGGGGACGTCGGTGTGCCGGTCGAGATCATTGAGAACTTCACCTCCCAGGAGGAGATCGATGCCGCCATGCGACATCGGTACGCCGTCTGACCCCCTGCCCCCTTCGAGCCCTCTCGTCCTCTCCATTGGAAGAACCACCCATGAATGTTCTGGTCGCAACCTCGCAGTTCCTCGTCAACGAGATCCTCAGCGTGCCCGCCTACCTCATCGGCATCATCACGGCCATCGGCCTGATCGCGCTGCGCAAGAGCGCGGGGCAGGTTGCTGGCGGGGCCATCAAGGCAATCCTCGGGTTCCTGCTCATCGGGGCAGGCGCCACGCTGGTGGCGGCCTCGCTCACGCCCCTGGGCACCATGATTCAAGGCGCCCTCGGGGCCCAGGGAGTGGTGCCGACCAACGAGGCAATCGCTGGCATCGCCCAGCAGCAGTACGGGGCGCAGGTCTCCTGGCTGATGATCCTCGGGTTCGTAGTGGCCGTTCTTCTCGCGCGTTTCACACCCTTGCGCTACGTGTTCCTCACAGGACACCACTTGCTGTTCATGGCGACGCTGATCACGGTCGTGATGGCCTCCGCCGGGATGCCCACCCCGGTCGTGGTGATTCTCGGTGCGGTCCTGCTGGGGATCCTGATGGTGGCCCTGCCAGCTCTGGCACAACCGTGGACCCGCAAGGTCACGGGTGACGACTCCATAGCCATCGGGCACTTCGGAACGCTCGGGTACATCGCCTCGGGGGCCGTGGGCCGCTGGGTGGATCCGAGAGGGAAGAGCCGTTCCACGGAGGAGATCAAGGTCCCGGAAGGTCTGCGGTTCCTGCGCGATTCCATGGTCGCCACGGCACTGTCCATGGTGGTCATGTACGTCATCGTGGCCGTGGTCTACCTGTTTCGCGCTGGGTCGGAGACCGCGTTCCAGGCGTTCGAGGGCGGGGCAACGAACGCGGGGAACTACATCATGCAGGCCGTCACGCAGGGCCTGCAGTTCGGCATCGCCGTTGCGGTCATCCTGTTCGGTGTACGAACCATCCTCGGCGAGCTGGTGCCGGCCTTCCAGGGAATCGCCGCGAAAGTGGTTCCCGGTGCCGTACCCGCACTGGACGCTCCGATTGTCTTCCCGTTCGCTCAGAACGCCGTGCTCATCGGCTTCATTTCGAGTTTCGTGGGCGGCCTCGTGGGCCTGCTACTGCTGGGGACGGTCTTTGGACCGATGTTCGGCCTCGCACTGATCCTTCCGGGGCTGGTGCCCCACTTCTTCACTGGCGGCGCTGCAGGTGTCTACGGAAACGCGACGGGAGGTCGCCGCGGCGCAGTGGCCGGCGCATTCGTCAACGGTCTTCTGGTAACTTTCCTGCCCGCGCTGCTGCTCAAGGTCCTGGGCAGTTTCGGATCCGAGAACACCACGTTCGGAGACACCGACTTCGGGTGGTTCGGCATCCTCATCGGCTACGGCGCCAAGCCCGGCGTGGTCCTGGGCTCGATCATCCTCGCGCTCATCGGCCTGGCCCTGCTGATCGGAGCCATTGTCGTGCAGAAGCGAGTGGTCCGTGGCGGTTGGGATCCCTCCCCCGCCCGCGTCGCGTCACCAGCCGGAACTGCCACCGCAGTTGCGGCTGACAACTCCACGGGTAGCCTCACCTCCGGTGCAGAAGGAGCCACGAGCGGGAAGACCTACCCAAAAATTACGCCACCCGAAGGCGCGCCGGTCCCGCCGCCTACGCTTGCCCCATGACCTCCTCCACCACCCACCGCTTCACCGGCCACATCGCCGGCGTCGGCACCTCCGGGGGCACCCGCCTGGTGCTCGGCTGCTGGGACCGCACCCCGCAGGGTCCGTTCGCGGACGTCATGGTCGCCCATCCGGACGGCCGCCGCGAGCTGCTGGCTCCCAACGACTGGGTGGCCGGGTTCGTCTCGGACACCTACACCTTCGACACCGTCACCCGCGTCCCCGTGAACGTGCACCGCACCGGCTTCTCCCGCGCCTCGCGCTGGACCGTCACCGCAGGACCCCTCACGTGGCAGTTCAGCGTGGGTCCACGCTCACCGCTGGGCTGGCTGCTGCAGTCCGTGCCGCGACCTCTGGGCACTTCCCTGCCGTTCGCGCACCTCACGGACCCGGTGGCCCGCCGGGTGATGCCCGGCGTGCGCACCCTGGGCACCGCGGGCAACCACCGCACCGAGTGGTACTCCGCCTACGACCTGCACGCCATCACGTTTTCCCGCGCCGCATGGGACGGCCACGATCTGGGCACCCTCACGGACATGGTCCCGCCCCCGGACTTCGGCTTCAGCTCCACCCCCCGCCGGCCGAGCCTCACCGCCCTGACCAGCACGGTCCGGATTCCCGACGCCGCCCCGATCATCTCCCCCGTGCCCGTCACCCCGCCAGGGGCGTAGGTGTACGAGCTGCGCCGCCTCACCGCTGCCGATGCCCCCGCGGTTCATGACCTGCTGGAGTCGAGCCCCGGCTACACCCTGCGGATCAGCGGCCACCCGCCCTCCCCGGACGACGCCACCGAGATCCTCTCCGCCGCCCCTCCCGGGATCACGGGCGAGCGGAAGGTGGACCTGGGGCTCTTCGACGGTCCCGTCCTTGTGGGTGTCGCGGATGTCCTGCGCGGCTATCCCGCGGAGCACCAGGCCTACATCGGCCTCCTGCTCGTCCGGGGAGACCGCCACGGCCACGGCCTGGGTCGCCGGCTCCACGACCACGTCCTGGAACTGGTGCAGACCTGGCCCGAGGTGAGTACCCTGCGCCTGGGCGTGGTGGAGACGAACGCGGCGAGCGCCGTCGGCTTCTGGGAGGCCCTGGGCTACGAACCCACAGGCGAGACCGCGCCGTACGAGAACGGCGCGGTGCGCTGCTCGGTGGTCCGCTACGAGCGGCCCGTCCCGAAAGGCTGAGTACGCGCAGCGCTGGGAGCACGGCGGTCGACGCCGCCCGCTCGCCTCAGCGCCGCGCCACCCGCGCCTCGAGCCCCGCCTTCACGGACGGCCACTCGTGGGCGAGGACCGAGTAGACCACAGTGTCCCGCAGGGCACCGTTGGACTCCCGGCGGTCCCCGCGCAGCACGCCGTCCAGGCGGGCGCCGAGGTGCTCGATGGCCGTGCGGGACTGCTGGTTGGCCCAGCTGGTCTCGTAGCGCACGCACTGGCAGCCGAGCTCCTCGAACGCGTGGGTCATGAGCAGCAGCTTGGACTCCGCGTTGGTTCCCGTGCCGTGGGCGGACGCCCTGGCCCAGGTGTGCCCCACGCTCACGCGGGGGACGGCCCAGTGGGGGTCGTAGAAGGTGGTCATCCCCAGCACGGCGCCGTCCGAGCGCCGCACCGTGGTGAAGGGCAGCATGAAGCCGTCCTGCTGCCACGTGAGCCGCTGCTCGATCGCGGCGGCCATGCCGTCCGGGGAGGGGATGCTGGTGTACCAGCGCTCCCACATGCGCCCGTCCTCGGTGGCCTCGACCAGCCCCCGCAGATGCTCACGATTCAGGGGCTCCAGGCGCACGAGCCGCCCCTCCAGTGTCACGGGTGTCCACGTCATGGGCCCACTGTCTCACGGGCCGCCCCGGGGCGATCCGCCGAACCGTTCGGCACTTCGGCTGAGAGCACACCTAAAGGTGTAGCCACGACCGTCAGTGTGCTGTCATTGTGGTGACATGACACCCAACGTCCCATCCGTGGGTGTGCCGTCTCTTCGTAGGAGGATCTTCATGTCCACACACGAGAACCAGACACCGCAGGTTCCGGGCGTTCCCGGCACCGGGGAGCCGACCCTCGAGGAGCCCACGACGCCGCGTGAGCCCCTGCCGCCCAAGCCGGACCAGGGTGCGCCCGAGCGGGTGTCCCCCACCGGAGCGTCGACCGACGCACCCATGTCCAGCATGGCGCAGCAGGGTGAGTACCTCACCACCGCGCACGGCGCGCGCCTGACGAACTCCGACCAGTCCCTCAAGGCCGGTGCCCGCGGGCCCGTCCTGCTGCAGGACCACCACTTCCGCGAGAAGATCTCCCACTTCGACCACGAGCGCATCCCGGAGCGCGTGGTGCACGCCCGCGGCGCGGGTGCCCACGGCACGTTCCGCGGCTACGGCTCGGCCACCAAGCTCAGCCGCGCGGGCCTGTTCGCCAAGGACAAGGAAACCTCCGTGTTCGTGCGCTTCTCCACCGTGCTGGGCTCCCGCGGCTCGGGCGATCTGGCCCGTGACACCCGCGGCTTCGCCACCAAGTTCTACACGGACGAGGGCACCTGGGACCTGGTGGGCAACAACATGCCGGTGTTCTTCATCCAGGACGCCATCAAGTTCCCGGACGTCATCCACGCCGGGAAACCCCACCCGGACCGCGAGATCCCCCAGGCGCAATCCGCGCACGACACCTTCTGGGACTTCGTGTCCCTGCACACCGAAGCACAGCACCACGCCATCTGGAACATGTCTGACCGCGGCATCCCGCGCTCCTTCCGCACCATGGAGGGCTTCGGCGTCCACACCTTCCGCCTGGTGGCAGCGGACGGGAGCACCGTGCTGGTGAAGTTCCACTGGAAGCCGCACCTGGGTGTGCACTCGGTGGCGTGGGAAGAGGCCCAGCTGATCAACGGCGCAGATCCGGACTTCCACCGCCGTGACCTGGCGGACGCCATCGAGGCCGGGGCGTTCCCGCAGTGGGAGCTGGGCGTGCAGGTCTTCGAGGACAACGAGGAGCAGAGCTTCCAGGGCATCGACCTGCTCGATCCCACGAAGATCGTGCCGGAGGAACTGGTTCCCGTGCAGCCCGTGGGTCTCATGACCCTGGACAGGAACCCCTCCAACTACTTCGCGGAGACGGAGCAGGTGGCGTTCAACCCCAACAACCTGGTCCCGGGCATCGACGTGACCAACGACCCCCTGCTGCAGGGCCGGCTCTTCTCCTACCTGGACACCCAGATCACCCGTCTGGGCGGGCCGAACTGGAACCAGCTGCCCATCAACCGTCCGCACGCCGCGGTCAACGACATGCTGCGGGACGGCTACCACCAGAGCGCCGTGCACTCGGGAGTGGCCCCCTACCGCCCCAACTCGCTGGACGGCGGCAACCCGTTCGAGACGCCCGAGAGCGAGCACGCCTTCATCGACTACCCGGCCCCCGTGGCGGAGTCTGTGAAGGAACGCGCCCGGCCGCAGTCCTTCGACGACCACTTCTCCCAGGTGCGCATGTTCTGGCTCAGCCTGAGCGAGGTGGAGCGCGAGCACACCGCGCAGGCCTACGCGTTCGAGCTCGGCAAGTGCTGGGACGAGACCATCCGCACGCGCCAGCTGCGGCACCTCTTCGCCATCGACCCCGCCCTGGGACACGCGGTGGCGCAGGGGCTGGGTCTGCCGGACCAGGAGCCCACCGTGGCCCCGGCCCAGGACGTGCAGCCCTCGCCGGCGCTGTCCCAGGTGGGTGGCACGTGGCCCGTGGACGGCCGCCAGGTGGGCATCCTCGTGGGTCCGGACACGGACGCCGAGCAGCTCACCACGCTCGTCTCCCGGATCGACGCCGCGGACATGGTCCCGCTGGTGATCGCACCGCAGGGCGGCGAGGTGGCCCCGGGCGTCGTCGCCCACCGCACGCTGCTCACGGCGCGTTCCATCGAGTTCGACGCCGTGGTGGTCGCCACCGCGGGCGCGCCGGCCCACCAGGTGGCCGCGGGCATGGACGCGAAGGCGGGTGCCCCCAGCCCGGGTGACGTGGATCCGCGCGTGAGCCTGCTGGTCAACGAGATGTGGCGCCACGCCAAGGCGATCGTCGCGGTCGGACCCGGCGCCACGGCGCTACAGACCCTGCAGATCGCGCAGACGCCCGGCGTGGTCGCGGCGGACTCCGCCGAGGACGCACTGAGCACCGTGACCGAGCTGCTCGGCAGCCACCGGGTCTGGGAACGCTTCCCGACCACCGGTATGTTGGCATAGGGAACAACCGCAGCAGTTCACGTGGTTGCCCGCGGATCGTGACCCGGTCACGGTCCGCGGGCAACCGCCTGCTCCCCCACCCAGCGCGTGCGCGGTAGGACACCGTGCACGCCGTGCCGACGACGCCACCCCACCCGGTGCGCATCGCCGGCGGCACGTCCGCCAGCGGGCCACCCGACCCGTGGACGGAGCACTCGACGACTTCTTCACGGGAGACCACCATCATGACCACAACCCCCGTCCGCACTGCCGCCCCGGTCGCTCGGGGACCGGTGAGCACCGCCCTCCTGAGCGTCCTGACCGGACCGGAGGACACCCCGGAAGCCGCGTACCGGGAGCTGGCGAGCGCCGTCGAGAACGCGGTGGAGACCACGCAGGACGTGCTCGCCGACGAGGACCTCCAGCTGTCCCTGTTCCTGCTGTACCTGCTGCACTACGGCCCCGCCGAGTTCGTGACCGGCAACCGCGAGTGGGACCCCGAGCTGCTGCGTATCCGTGCGGTGCTCGAGGCCCGGTTCGAGTCCGAGCTGCGGGAGCGGGTGCCCATGCCGGACCCCATGCCGCAGGACGGCACCGAGCTGGTGGACACGATGTTCGCCATCACCGGCGGGGCCGAGAAGCCCACCCTGGCCACGTGGCTCGCCCGGCACCCCAGCGAGGAGATCCTGCGGGAGTTCCTCATCCACCGCTCCATCTACACGCTGCGCGAGGCGGACCCGCACTCGTGGGGCATCGCCCGGTTGCGCGGGCGCGCGAAGGCCGCCCTGGTGGAGATCCAGTCGGACGAGTACGGCGGGGGCCGCCCGGACCGGGTGCACGCCACGATCTTCGCCCAGAGCATGCGCGGCTTCGGGCTGGACGACACCCTGGACCACTATCTGGACCTCGTGCCCGCGCCCACGCTCGCGTCCATGAACGTGATGAGTCTCTTCGGGCTGCACCGCAGGCTGCGCGGCGCGATCGCCGGTCACCTCGCGGCGTTCGAGATGACCTCCTCGATCCCCAACAAGTACTACGGCCGCGCGTTCCGCAAGCTCGGCTACGGCGAGGACGTCACCTGGTACTACGACGAGCACGTGGAGGCCGACGCCGTCCACGAGCAGATCGCCGCACGTGACCTCGCCGGGGCGCTCGCCCAGGAGGAGCCCGAGTTGCTGCAGGACGTACTGTTCGGCGCTGCCGCGTGCCTGTACGTGGACGGGCTCATGGGCGATCACATGCTGGAGTGCTGGAGCAACGAGCGCTCCTCGCTGCGCGAGGTCGAGCCGGCGGCCGCCCTGTGAGGGAGGAGCGCCCCGAGGATCCCACCCCCGAGGACCCCGTGGTGATCACCCCCTGCCCCAACGGGCCGCTGCTGGTGCGCGGGGACGTGATGATCGCCCCGGAACCGGGGGCCGAGCCGCAGAAGCCGCCGCGCCGCGTCGTCGCCCTGTGCCGGTGCAACATGTCCTCGATCGCGCCGTTCTGCGACGGGTCGCACAAGCTCGCGAACTTCCGCACCAGGCCGCCGCGGTACAACATCGGCAGCCCGCGGGAGGACGCGGACGAGTCCGACTGATCCTCCCCCGCGCACGACGGCGGCCCGTGGCTCGTGCCACGGGCCGCCGTTCGTCTGCGTGGGGTGCGTCAGTTCTCGGTCGCGGGCTCGTCGCCCTTGTTGTCGGTCATGGCGCCCACGCCCTCGTCGGCGGGCTCGGCGTCCACCTGGGTGTCGCGGGCCATGGCCGCGCTCTCGTCCTGGGGATCCATCTTGATGGACTCTTCGCCGGCGTTGGCGGGATTCTTCTGTGCCACGGTCCTGCCCTCTCTGTGGACTGCTTGATCGGTGGAGTCACCGACACGCCCCATTTTCGTCAGTGTGCTGCCGGCTGACAAGGGGTGACACCGGCCACATCCCGGGGGTTCGTGTCAAGCACGTGACACGCGCCGACATGGGAGGACGCACGGCGACACATTCCTTGGGTGCGCTCGTTCCCCGTCCCTACGCTGGGGCGATTCACCGGTTACACCGTCCAGCCACCCGGGAGAGACATCGTGCGCACACTCATCGTGCTGGCCCTCGTGGGCTTCGGAGCGCAGCTCGTGGACGGCTCGCTGGGCATGGCCTACGGCGTGACCTCCTCCACCCTGCTGCTGGCCGCCGGGCTGACACCGGCGTCCGTGTCCGCGACCGTGCACCTCGCGGAGGTGGGCACCACCCTCGCGTCCGGGTTCTCGCACTGGCGCTTCGGCAACATCGACTGGCGCGTGGTCGGCTTCATGGCCGTGCCCGGCGGGATCGCGGCATTCTTCGGTGCCAACCTGCTCACCGTCTCCGGCGACGCCGCCGCGCCCGCCATGTCCACCATCCTCCTGCTGCTCGGGTGCTACGTGGTGTGGCGGTTCCTGAGCATCGGCGGGCGGCGCCCCTCGTTCCGCGGCCGGGTGCCCGCCGGGTTCCTGGTGCCCCTGGCCGCGGTGGCCGGGTTCATGGACGCGATCGGAGGCGGTGGCTGGGGCCCGGTGGGCACGCCCACGCTGCTGGCGTCCGGCAGAATCGCGCCCCGCAAGGTCATCGGATCGATCGACACGTCCGAGTTCGTGGTCAGCCTGGGCGCCTCCGCGGGATTCCTGCTGGCGCTCGGCAGCCAGAACATCAACTACGGGATGGTGGTCGCCCTGCTCATCGGCGGCGTCGCGGCCGCACCGCTCGCCGCGTGGCTCGTGCGCCTGCTCGCCCCGCGCATCCTGGCGATCGGCGCCGGCGGGCTCATCATCATCACCAATGCGCGCACGCTGCTGAACGTCGACGCCGTCCGCTCCGCTCTTCCCGACGCCGCTCCCATCCTGCTCCTCGCGGCTCTCGCCGTTCTGTGGGCCGGCGCGCTGGTGTGGGTGATCCGCCGGGAGATCGCGGACCGCCGCATGGCACCCGCGCGCACGGAGGTGCGGGTGCCGGAAAAGGTGTGAGGGCGGCGTCGGCCTTGTGCTGGGACAGCCCGCTGAACCGCTGTGCGGCTAGGGCATGTCCGACAAAGCCTTGGCTCAGGTGATAGCGGAGTGCGGGGCCACGGCGGCGCCGCAGGTCAGGGCATGCTTGTCATAGCGGGATGCGATGGCGCGCCGTCGCTTGAGGCGGCAGTAGCTGCGCTCGATGACGTTGCGGCACTTACAGTCATTGGTGTCAACGTTCACCGGGCGGCCAACGGGTGAGCCGCAATGGCGGCGGTGGTATTTCTGGTTGTCGGGTTCGGCGATGACGGACCCAACTTCACATGATCGTAGGTGCGCGTGGATCGCTTTTGATGGGTAGGCTCTTTCGCTCCTGCTGGCATCCGGACGCGCGCGAGCGGCCAGTGGGCCGGGACACCCGTAATCCGTTCCTCTATGGGATCAACATCGGCGAATCGCCTGCCTGCCCGGGCGTCAGCAAAGTGACAAGCGATCTTCCGTAAGTCTCGACAAGCTGATGGGTCTTCGACGACAACCCGCCACATGAGCGAGCAACAGCACGCTCGGAAGGCTCGATGCAAGAATTCTTAGAATTCGCTCCAGCCGCCTTCGAGACGCCTGGTGTTCGTCGCGTGCTGACGCGCGTACAAATTGGCGCCCCCCGGCAGCGACCAGTCGATCAACCCGGCCACGTCAGCCGCAGTCAGCTCGGTGTGAATGCGGTCCCAGATGCAGTCAACGGCGGGGCGCCGATCACAGGTCCAAACCATCGGCCGCAGCCCGTACACCTTGGGTAGGTCGCGCTAGGCAATGCCCATGCGGTATTGGCACATAGTGCCTCCGGCCATCCTGCACGCCTCGGAGAACTCACGGCGCGGGTTGCCTGTCGGGCGGGGCAGCAACTCCTCGATCAGCGACCGCTGATCAGGCAATAGCGCCTAAAATCGTGACACGCCCTGACCGCTTCAGGCCCCGCGACCAAATTTCGCCAGACACGCCCTAGACTACTGATCGTCGGGTGGGTTGCTGAGTAGGCTTGTCAGGTGGTGAAGACCGTACGACACGTTCGACGCTTCCAATTCTGGAGTAAATAGCAGGTATATTGCCTGCCCTTTGCGCATAAGGTGGTGTTCATGGAACTTATTCATCAGCCAATTAGCGGACATGTTGGGGAGCGGGTCATTTCGTTCCTAAACTCCCAGCGTTTCGACAGAGCAAAATTTGTGGTGGCATTCGCTCGCGAGGCAGGGATTAAGCGCCTTGCGCCCTATCTCGACAGTTTCCGCGCTAGAGGTGGTCAAGTCGAAGTGACCTGTGGAATTGACTTGGATGGGACCTCTTATGAGGGCCTGAAAGAGCTATATCGGCAGTGCGATTCACTCAGTGTTTTTCATGCAGAGGGTAATCAAACATTTCACCCAAAAATGTATTGTTTCCTCGGCCAGCGCGACACAAGTCTAATCGTGGGGTCAAGTAACCTGACCGCTGGCGGTCTTTGGACAAACATAGAAAGCTCACTTATTGTTACCCACAGCTCGGAGGAGCCCGCGCCAATATCTCTGGATATCGACTCGTACGTAGCGTCTCTTCGGTCTGCGGACGATTCGTACCGCGCCCTCGAAAGCGAAGAGGACATACAAGAGCTCTTGGTGGCTGGGTACATTAAAAGCGAAACGGCGCTTCGGGAGGAGCAGAAATCTCACCACAGAGGTTCGGGCGCTCGAAAACGAGGAGCACCACTATTCGGCAAGGGCATTCCAACCCTTGCCTCACCTTACGAAAAACCTCTGAAAATTCAGAAAGAATCTGGCGATCAATGTGTGGACGTGCGCACAGAGGAAGATGTTGAGGCTGGTGTTCCGATTGGCTCGGTCTTTTGGATTTATCTGCGGTCAATCACGAGCGGATCGGGAAACCAGGTGGATCTATCCATGAAGTGCCGTCTGGAAAATAATATGGATGCATCGGGGACACCGTTTGAAGGCACGTCGAAAGGCTACATGATCGGCTTCGTAGAGTACTTCGGGGTGGACCCATCTGCCAGGTCCCTCGTACGACATCCCATTCTTAATTATGAGGGAGTGGACTACTACGGGAGCAACATTGTTTTCCCAGACGCCACCAACAAGGGTAAGCGCCCAAACGGTTCGTGGCGGCTACAGCTGAACGGCAAAGATGAAACTGGGAGTAAATTGACGGAAGCCATTAAGAACAATGGTGGCTTGAAGGAGAAGATTATGGCATTTACAAAATTGGACAGTCACTACTACCAGATTGACGTTTACCCTGCACATGAATTGCTAAATATTCAACACCGATCGCACCTGCTGGGGTGGAATGGCAAAAACGCTGACACTGGACAGCTGCGTCCCCCGAAGCCGGTTGGTGTGATCTGGACCCCAGAATCTCGAGCGGCGGGCGGGGAAAACTCAAGGGAAATAATTTAGCCACTCCTCATGTTTGCCCGTCTTCGCGCCGCTAATTCCGCCTTTTGCCCCACCGAAGGTTAGTAGACGCGCATTTTCACCGAGTTTGCGGCCCTCAGACACAAAGATCGGGACCGAGTTTCGCGCGCGAATTCCTTCAATGACAGATTTGACCTCGAATGTGTAGCCGTACCCTGTTGTCTGAGCATAAGGCGGATCGATATAGATCACCGCGTTCTTCGGAATCGCGATTTGAAGAACCGTAACAATGTCGGCCCGCAAACAAGTGAGTCCTTGCATCCCGGAGGCCAGGGCTTCAATGCGCCTGCGGAGTTCTTGTACGGAAGGCTGCATTGGGTTAGCGGGACTGCGGCGCACGCTAGTGGCGGTGGGAACCCAGTAGTCTCGAAAGAACGCGTTCTCCCACATCCCGTTGTGCTGCCAAATTTGCTTCCCGCCGAAAGAGCATGATTGGAGCACCGGGTAGGTTTCCGCTTCATATTGGCCAACTGGTTCGGCAGCAATGCGCGCCATGTGCGCTTTGACGGCGCGCTTATCGTCGGGAATCGCGTCGAGTATGCTCACGAACACATCCATATTGAAGGTGCTGTTCCCGATGGCTTGCCAAAACGCAGCCCAGGGGCTGAGGTCCAGCATGACGATCTGTGATGGTCTAACGCCCTGGTTGACTAGCTCAATGGAGATAGCGCCCGACCCACAACATAGGTCGTAGAACGTCGCGTCCCGGCTTGGGCTTGCCGCGATCAGTGACCGAGCAATCTGTTCAGCGACTCGCTGCTTTCCACCCTGATACGCGCATGCTACTCGCAGCTTACTCGCACTCATTTACTTTCGCTTCCTAATGAGGATGCGCGCATAGGAGCGCCGTCCATTCAGCATTGCGACACCGCCACGGTCATCTGGGTGGCGTGAGTAGCGGGCCTCGCCCAGCACTCTCTCACTCGTGTTGGTCCTGGCGTTGCCGTTAGCCAACATAAGGATGTCGAATTGGTCAGGGCTGTAACTATCTAGAAAGGTGATGGGGACTCCCATGATTCCACCGTAGTCCATCGGAATGTGCTTCGTTCGGGGAACTTCTATAGCGTCATAATTGTCGTACACGGGATTTGTTTCTGGGCTGTAGGTGTGCGTGAGTTCCAGGCCTGCGTGAAGCGCCTCATGATCTAAGTTTGTGAACCAACGGACACCCTTGACGCGAATAAATTTTCTGCCGTTTTGGTCCACGCCGCAACCCGCAGCGTGAAGGGGATAGGAGTCGGGGACGTAAAATTTGCGGTCACCAGAACGGATCGATGGTCCGTACCATGCCTTCCCGTCACGGAACAACGGGAATATGTCGCGGGTTGTTGCCGCGTTCATATTTCCCAGGACGAGGAACTGCTTGTTCTTGGCAACCAGGCATCGCATATAGTCTCGAAATAGACTGAACGGTGGATTAGTGACCACAATGTCGGCTTGCTCGAGCAGTTCAAAGCATTCAGTAGAGCGAAAGTCACCGTCACCCAATAATTGGTTTAGACTGTTACCGTTATCGGTGAAGAGGTTTTCCACGTCAAGCGATCCGTCGGGCAACAATAACGGCTCCTCCGGAACGGCGGTTACGATTGCTTTGTAGGCGCGGTGCGGCGTCGTAAGAGGGTACTCGGTACCGGCCATGGCTGACTCAGCATAGGATGTCGAAATTAGCTTTGCGAGGCCTAGGTTATTAAAGTTTTGGGCGAAAAATCGAAAGAACGCAGACTCGAATGGGTCGTCACAGTTGCACAAAACTACTTTGCCCTCGAATGCATCAGGGTAGTTGCTGACCTCTGCTTCGATGTCTCCATAGTCCGTGTAGAATTCGTCTTTGCGGGCGATGAAGGCGCTATTCAGGGCCGAGTTTGCGGTATCGCCCGAAGTTTTATCTGTTGCAATTTTCAACTCGAAGGGCATCCCTTGTTCTCGAATGGCGGCTTTCAAGAAACTCGTGATGGCTGCGGACATGGTGATCCCAAGCTCATCAAACAGGTCAGTCGCCTGCTGCTTGATTTCTGTGTCAATTCGAATTGTGGTTGTAACGCTATCAGCCATGTGTCGCCCTCATGACATACAATATAGCACATTGTATGTCATGGACCAAATGGGGCTTAAGCGTTTCCGGTAGCTGTTGGGAGGAAGTGCTTCGACCCGAAGCGACGCGGGAGCCTCGATGCCTGTAGTGAAGCGTGTGCAGGGTGTCGATGCGCGTTCCTGGGGTGTAGCTGTCCCGACCCCGGCGGGTGCGGCCATGTGTGATCCAGGTTAGGCAAGCCTTCGGCGGGCTCGCCATGCCCGCATCTCCATGCGGTTCACCTGCGCGCAGTGAGCAGGCTCTTCCCGCAGCGCGAGTTCCAGTTTGAATACCCGTGCAACGAGGGCACAGGGTTGGGTCCAAAGGATTCTGCGCTACATGGTTCTTGACCTGTGGAAGGCTAATGGGCGAGTGACGGCCTCTGACTAACTATGCAGCTTTCGACTGCGCGCATCTACGAACCCTCTCCACGTCGTTCATACTCTCAGCGGCACGAGAATTTTACTGGGAATGCCGTCCGCAAATCACTAAGCCCCTCCCTTTAGAGATACCCGGGTGGTACGAATAGGACGCCCGTCCCGCCGTGGAACTTGATACTGGCGTAGCACCGCCTGGATTTGACAATTTCTAAGCCGAAGGGCCGGTGCAGCTCGAGCGACAGCGCATTGCGGGAGTTCACCATGCTGTACAGGTGCCCGTCGTCGTCTAATCTCGACCGCGTGGACCATCGCCTGCAACAGGCGTCGGCTGACGCCGGTCCATCCCATGACCCAAGAGGCGTCGGAACAGGTGACTTCGGTGACGAGCAGCGCCGGTGCATGCTCCGGCAACCGCTGCGCAGCCCGTGCGCAGTCCGAGGGGTGCTACCGCGTGTGGCCAGGGCGGCGGCGTCCTGGGGACGGGCGCCACGGATCTGCGGGGCGCGTTCTAGGGGCAAAGGACACATATAGACCATCCTGGGGCACTGGCTAGAGGCCAGGGAAGGACTTTTCTCGTCCGGGCACCCCTGCCAAACTTCCTATGGACTACAAGCAACGCTTCGGCAATTAGTCCCCCAGGTTGTCCGGGAGGACAGCATCACGAGGGACGGAGAAGGTCTCGAAGCCCCGGGGGGCTAGGTGCCGGACGAAGTCATCCGCCGCCACGGTGAGAACGCCCCAGTCCGGATACAGCGGCGCACCCCATCCGAACTGCCGGGTGGAGGACCACATGAAATCCGGCATTCCCAGCTCAGCAATGCTGGTCATCGCGCCGTCAAGGTCCAGGACCTGCTGAGCGCAGTCCAGACCCCTCAGGGTCACCCGTGTCGCATCCGCCTGGTCGTGCCGATAGCCCCGCCAACGGGCCAGTGTCCACGTGGCCTGAGGGGGCACAACCCCCCAGGGCCTCCCGGAGGGTGTGCACGAAGTCTCCGGACACAGCACCTCGGCAGGTGTCCCAGCCGGTCATGTCCTGCCCTGCCTCCAGTGCGCGGTGCCGGAGGTCCTCCAGGTCACTGCTCCGCAGCTGATCGCGTGCATCCATCCCGCCGGGAAAGAAGGCAGACCACGGCCTGTAGACGTCGCGCTCCTCGTGGCGCAGCGGCAGCAGCAACCTGTAGTGCGCCAGGTCCACCCCGGCCAGGGCTGGAGGCACCAGTTCCGCTGCGACCGGGTTACCGCGCGCCATCGCATGCCACCCATCTGATCGGCCAGACCGTTGCAACGGCCTCCATGCCGACCTCCTTCACCAGTGGCCAGGACGACTGGGCCACGCGCTCGCCCATCTATCCCCTGCGTTCCCGCAACGCCTCGATCAGCTGCGGGATCACCTTGTTGAGGTCCCCCACCACGCCGTAGTCGGCGATGTCGAAGATCTGGGCGTTCTCGTCCTTGTTGATCGCCACGATGGTCTGCGAGGTCTGCATGCCCGCCCGGTGCTGGATGGCGCCGGAGACACCCGCGCACAGGTACAGCTGCGGGGACACGGTCACGCCCGTCTGCCCCACCTGCGCGGAGTGCTCCGCCCAGCCGGCGTCCACGACCGCGCGCGACGCACCCACCGCGGCACCCAGCTCGTCCGCCAGCTCCTCCACCAGGGAGAAGTTCTCGCCAACGCCGCGTCCGCCCACCACGACCACCCGGGCCTCCGTGAGCTTCGGGCGCGACGACGCCGGCGCCTCCCGCGTGCCCGTCACCGTGGCCGCCGCGCCGGAGACGGAGGCCGACAGCGGCTTCACCTCGGGCGCCGGGCCCTCCTCCGGCTCCTCCGCCTGCACCGAGTTGGGGGCGAGCGTGACGAACGCCAGGTCCGTGGTGGGCGCTGCGGTGGTGGTGTACCCGCCCGCGAGCACGGACTTGGTCACGGTGCGGTCGGCGGCCATGCCCACGGCGTCCGTGATGACGGCCGCCGAGTGGCGCACGGCCAGCCGCGCGAACGCGTCGGTGGTCTCGGCGTCGTTGGGACCGAGCACCAGCGTGGCGCCGGACTCCCCCAGCGCGGCGTCGAGCAGGGCGGTGTCCGTGAGGGACAGGTCGGTCGCCTCGCCCTCCGGGGCGTACAGGATGCTCACGCCGTAGCCGCCGAGCTCCGCGGCGACGTCCTCCGCGCGGGGCGCGTGCGTGAGGGCGGTGACCGCGCCACCCGCGGCGAGAGTGCGCGCAAGCGTGAGGACCTCGCGGTCCGGGGAGCGGAGCCGGCCGGTCTGGCCGAGGTCTACGAGGACGTTCATGGTGTTTCCTCTCGAACGGAGTGGAAGAAGGAGACAGTTCGTGGGGGCGCAGCGGGAACGCGGTGCCCCCACGCGCCGAGAAGGGAGCAGGACGCCAGCTGAGCGGGCCAGTCCAGGAACCGGGACCGTGGGGCGGTCGTCATCCCCGGGCCCCGCTGGGATCAAAGCAGGCGCTGCTCCGCCAGGTAGGCCGCGAGCTGGACCCCGGCCTCGCCCTCGTCCTGCACCTTCGTCCCGGCCGCGCGCGGGGGCCGAGCGGTGGCGGACTGCACGGACGCGGCCGCGGCGTCGCGCCCCACGGCGGTGGGGTCCACCCCGATCTCCGCGAGGGAGAGCACCGCGGACGGCTTCTTCTTGGCCGCCATGATCGCCTTGAAGTTGGGGTAGCGCGGCTCGTTCGCCTGGTCCGTCACGGAGACCACCGCGGGGAAGGACACCGCCACGGTCTGGGTGGCGTCCGCGGTCGCGCGGGTCAGGGCCAGACCGTTGTGGTCCTCGCCCCACTCCACGGTCCCCGCCCGCGACACGAGCGCGAAGTCCAGGCGCTCCGCGAGCATCGCGGGCACCACGGACATCTCGCCGTCCGTGGACGCCAGGCCCGTGAGCACCAGATCCACGCCGCCGTGCTCCTCGCCCACGTGCTGGATCGCGGCGGCGAGCACCGCGGAGGTGCCGAGCGCGTCGGAGCCCGCCAGGGCGGCGTCGTTCACGTGGAAGGCGGCGTCCGCACCCATCTGCAGGGCCTTCTTCACCGCGCCCGCGGCCTCGTCCGGCCCCACGGTGACGGCCACGATGGTGACCTCCGCCTCCGGGGCGGCCTCGCGCAGGGCGAGCGCGGCCTCCAGGGGGTACTCGTCCAGCTCGGACAGGATCGCGTCCGAGCGGTCCACGGTCAGGTCCTCCCGGAACTGCCGCTGCTTCTGTGCGTCCGGCACGTACTTCACCGGCACCACGATGTTCACGCTCATGGGGTCTCCCTCGTCTCGGTCCGGGGTGCTCGGGCCAGCGTGCGCTCCGCGTGGCGCAGCAGCGGCCCGTCGATCATGTGGCCCTCGAAGCGGAAGACGCCGGGGGCGCCCTTCGCGGCCTCGAGCAGGCGGCGTGCGTGGTCCACGTCCTCGGCGGTCGGCAGGTAGGCCTCCCGGATCACGGCCACCTGGCCCGGGTGGATGCACGCGGTGGCGGCGAACCCGCTCCCCGCGGCGTCCTCCGCCTCCGCGGCGAGACCCTCGGTGTCCGCGATGTCCACGTGCACGGCGTCGATCGCGGCCTTCCCGTGCGCGCCCGCGGCCAGCAGCACCGCGGCGCGCGCGGCCACGGCCACGTCCCGGTAGGAGCCGTTCGGGCGGCGGCTGGAGCGCCCGCCCAGGGACGCCACCAGGTCCTCCGCGCCCCACATCAGGGCGACGACGCCGCTCGCCGCCGCGATCTCCGGCGCCGCCACGATCCCGGCGGCCGTCTCGCACAGCGCGATGACCCGCACGCCCGGCAGGGCGTCCGTGACCCGGCGGACCTGCTCGGCGGACTCCACCTTCGCGAGCATCACGGTGGTGAACGGGGTGCCCTGCAGGGCGGTGAGGTCGGCCTCGAAGAACTCCGAGGCGGCGTCGTTGACGCGCACCACCGCGGTGGCGGGATCGAGGTCCGCGGCGCGCACGTTCTCCCGCGCGGCGGGCTTGGCGTCCGGGGCCACGGCGTCCTCGAGGTCGAGGATCACCGCGTCCGCCCGCTCGGCCGCCTTGGCGAAGCGCTCGGGGCGGTCCGCAGGGCAGAAGAGGATGGCCGGGCCCATCGTGAACGTGGGGGTCGTCATGACTGGTCCTTCCCTGTCGGGTCCGCGACCGGCGAGGGGGCCGCGGCGTTGGTCGGCGCCTGCCGACCGGGAAGCCCGGCCCCGGAGGTCCCCGCGGGCTCGGATGACCCGCCCTGGGGAGCCTGCCCGGCGGCGTCGTGGTGACCGGCGCCCGCGGGAGCGCCCTGCATCAGCACCGAACGCACGCACGTGGCCACCACGGTGCCGTCCTGGTTGCGGCCCACGTGCTTGACCCTGATGATGCCCTGGCCCGGCCGGGACCTGGAGGGGCGCGCGTCCAGGATCTCGGACTCGCTGTAGAGGGTGTCCCCGTGGTGCATGGGGTGCGGGAACGCGACCTCCTCGAAGCCCAGGTTCGCCACGATCGTGCCCTGCGTGAGCTGCGCGACGGACGCGCCCACGATGATCGACAGCGTCATCATGGAGTTCACCAGCCGCTCCCCGAACTCCTGGCGCTCGCTCCACGCGGCGTCCAGGTGCAGGGACTGCGTGTTCATGGTGAGGGTGGTGAACAGGACATTGTCCGCCTCCGTGACGGTGCGCCCGGGGGCGTGCTTGTAGACGGCGCCCACCTCGAACTCGTCGAAGTACAGCCCGCGCTGCTCGATGACCTTGGCCATGCGGTTCTCCTTGCCGGTGCGCCCCGGAGGGGGCGGCGCGTTCAGTCGTGCTCGGGTGACGTGGTGCCCGGAGCCCCGGTCACAGACCCAGCTCGCGGGCGATCAGCATGAGCTGGACCTCCGTGGTGCCCTCGCCCACCTCCAGGATCTTGGAGTCGCGGTAGTGGCGGGCCACGCGGAACTCGTTGATGAAGCCGTAGCCGCCGAACACCTGGGTGGCGTCCCGGGCGTTGTCCATCGCGGCTTCACCGGCCACGAGCTTGGCGATCGCGGCCTCCGTCTTGAACGGCTTGCCCTTGAGCATGCGGGACGCGGCGTCGTAGTAGGCCAGGCGGGCCTGGTGCACGCGGGCGCGCATCCGGGCGATCTTGAACGCGATCGCCTGGTTCTTGCCGATCGAGCGGCCGAACTGCTCGCGCTCGGTGGCGTAGCGGATGGCCTCCTCCAAGCAGCCCTGCGCGGCACCCGTGGACAGCGCGGCGATCGCGATGCGGCCCTCGTCCAGGATGCGCAGGAAGTTCGCGTAGCCGCGGCCCTGCTGACCCAGCAGGTTGGCCTCCGGGACGGTGACGTCCTCGAACGTGAGGGGATGGGTGTCGGAGGCGTTCCAGCCCACCTTGTTGTACGCCTTCTGCGCGGTGAAGCCCGGGGTGTCCGTGGGGACCAGGATGGTGGAGATCTCCTTCTTCTCCCGGCCGTCCGACGTGGTGGTGGTGCCCGTGACCGCGGTGACGGTCACGAGCGTGGTGATGTCCGTGCCGGAGTTGGTGATGAACTCCTTGCCGCCGTTGATCACCCAGTTGCCGTCCTTGAGCTCCGCGCGGGTGCGGGTGCCGCCGGCGTCGGACCCGGCCTCCGGCTCGGTGAGCCCGAACCCGGCGAGCGCCTGGCCGCTCGCGAGCTGCGGCAGCCACTGCTGCTTCTGCTCCTCGGTGCCGAAGAGGTACACGGGCATGGCACCCAGGGACACGCCGGCCTCCAGGGTGATGGCCACGGACTGGTCCACGCGGGCGATCTGCTCCAGGGCCAGGCACAGCGCGAAGTAGTCACCGCCCTGTCCGCCGTACTCCTCCGGGAAGGGCAGCCCGAACAGGCCCATCTCCGCCATCTGGGACTGGATCTCGTACGGGAACGAGTGCTCCTCGTCGTGCTTCGCGGAGACCGGGGCGATCTCCTCGTCCGCGAACTCGCGCACGGCGTCAGAGAGCGCCTGGTACTCCTCGGACAGTTCGAACGTGTTCAGTTCGGTGTTCTCACTCATGGCTGTTCCTCCGTGTGGGCGGTCGAGGGGTGCTCGGCCGGTGGGGTCTGCTGTCTCGTCGTGGTGGCGGCCGCGGGGGCCGGTCCGTCGCGCCGTGCGGGCGTGCCCGGCGCCGCGGGCTATCCGGCGGGGGCCGCTCCGTCCGCGTTCTCGGGGGTGTCAGTCTCGATCGTGGCGACCACCTGGTCCACCTTCACGCGGTCCCCCACGCACACCAGGACCGTCACGGTCCCGGGCAGGGTGGCGGTGATCGGGTGCTCCATCTTCATGGCCTCCACGGAGACCACGGTGCGGCCCTCCGCCACGTGCTCGCCGGTCTCGGCCAGCACCGCGACCACGGTGCCCGGCATGGGTGAGCGCAGTTCCGGTCCGCCCGCGTGCACCTCGCGCTCGATCCGCGCCAGCTGCGCCTGCACGGCCCCGGTGCGGGTCCGCACGGGGATCTCGAACGACGCCGCACCCTCGCTCACGTGCACCGTGCGCCCCTCGGCGGTGTCCGGGTTCCCGGCTCCTACGGCGGTCACGACGTTGCGCGCCGCATCCGCCTCGAACGGCGCCGGACCGGGCAGGGCGGTGGTGGCGGAGAAGCCGTCCGCGCGCCACGCGGTGCCGCCGATGCGGCGCGCCGCCAGCCGGTCCCGGTGGCCGGCGAAGTCAGCGGCGGGGCTCCCATTGACCGGCCCGTTCCCCTCGACCCCGGCGGGGACCACGGGATCCGTGCCGCTCCCCGCACCGTGGTGGGCGCCCGGCAGGGAACGCGCGCGGGCGGCGTCGTCGTCCTGGGTGCTGAGACCCACGTGGGCGGCGAGCGCCTCCAGGTAGGCGTCCGGCCGGGAGAACTGCAGCTCCGGCAGCTTGCGCTCGATCAGGCCGGTGTCCATGCGCCCGGCCACCACGTCCTCGTCCGTGAGCAGCATGTGCAGGTACTCCACGTTGGTGCCCACACTCAGGATCACGGTGTCCTCCAGGGCCGCGCCGAGCCGCTGCAGCGCGGTGCGGCGGTCCGGGCCGTGGGCGATGACCTTGGCGAGCATGGGGTCGTAGTCCAGGCCCACGCGCTGACCCGTCATGATGCCGGAGTCCACACGCACGCCCGGGCCGGTGGGGTCCCGCAGCGCCACCACGGTGCCCTCGGTGGGCAGGAAGCCCCGCTCGGGGTTCTCGGCGTAGACACGCGCCTCCACGGCGTGGCCGTCCAGGCGAACGTCCTCCTGGGTGAGCGTGAGGTGCTCACCGTCCGCGATCCGCACCTGCCACTCCACGAGGTCCACGCCCGTGACCAGCTCGGTCACGGGGTGCTCCACCTGCAGGCGGGTGTTCATCTCCATGAAGTAGAAGGTGTCCGGGTCCCGGTCCGAGACCAGGAACTCCACGGTGCCCGCGCCCACGTAGTCCACGGCCTTCGCGGCGGCCACGGCGGCCTCGCCGATGCGCTCGCGCGTGGCGGCGTCCAGCAGGGCGGACGGCGCCTCCTCGATCACCTTCTGGTGGCGGCGCTGCAGCGAGCACTCCCGCTCCCCCAGGTGGATCACGTGGCCGTGGGTGTCCGCGAGGACCTGCACCTCGATGTGGCGCGGGGTGGCCACGAGCTGCTCGATCAGCAGGGTGTCGTCCCCGAAGCTCTGCCTGGCCACGCGGCGTGCGGCGGGCAGGGCCTCGGCGAGGTCCTCATACCGCTCGACCACGTGCATGCCCTTGCCGCCGCCACCGGCGGAGGGCTTGATGAGCACGGGGAACGGCATGTCCGCCGCGGCCGCCACGAGCTGCTCGTCGCTGAGCCCGGGTTCCGAGACGCCCTGCACCAGGGGGACGCCGTGGTCCGCGACCTGCAGCTTGGAGGCGATCTTGTCCCCCATGATCTCCAGGGCGCGCTCCCGGGGACCGATGAACGCGATGCCCGCGGCGGTGCACGCGCGGGCGAAGGCCACGTTCTCGGCCAGGAAACCGTAACCGGGGTGGATGGCCTCCGCACCCGTCTCACGCGCGGCGGACAGGACGGCGTCGATGTCCAGGTAGCTCTCCGCGGCGGGAGCGGGACCGATGCGCACGGCCACGTCCGCCTCCTGCACGTGGCGGGCCCCGGCGTCGGCATCGGAGTGGACGGCCACGGAGCGGATGCCCATGGCACGCAGGGTGCGCATCACGCGCACGGCGATCTCGCCTCGGTTGGCGACGAGCACGGTGGAGAACATGGTCGGGGCTCCTACATCCGGAAGAGGCCGAAGCCCGGGTCGGGAAGGGGTTGCAGGGAGGCCGCGGACAGGGCCATGGCCAGCACGCGGCGGGTGTCCTCGGGGGCGATCACACCGTCGTCCCACAGCCGGGCCGTGGAGTAGTACGGGTTGCCCTGGGACTCGAACTGCTCGCGGATGGGCGCCTCGAAGCGCTCCTGCTCCTCCGGGGCCATCTGCTCCCCGCGCGCCGCCAGCTGGTCCTTCTTGACCGTGGACAGCACGGACGCCGCCTGCGGGCCACCCATCACGGAGATCCGGGCGTTGGCCCACATGAACAGGAACCGCGGGGAGTACGCGCGCCCGCACATCGAGTAGTTGCCGGCGCCGAAGGACCCGCCCACCACCACCGTGAACTTGGGGACCCGGGTGGAGGCCACCGAGGTGACCATCTTGGCGCCGTTCTTGGCGATGCCCCCGGCCTCGGCGTCCCGGCCCACCATGAAGCCCGTGATGTTCTGCAGGAAGACCAGGGGCACACCGCGCTGGTCGCACAGCTCGATGAAGTGTGCGCCCTTCAGCGCGGCCTCGGAGAAGAGGATGCCGTTGTTCGCCACGATCCCCACGGGGTGCCCGTCGAGGTGCGCGAAACCCGTGACCAGCGTGGTGCCGTAGTCCCTCTTGAACTCGTGGAACTCGCTGCCGTCCACGATCCGCCCGATGACCTCCCGCACGTCGTAGGAGCCGTTGACGTCCGCGGGGATGATGCCGGCCAGGTCCGAGACGTCTAGGTCCGGCTCACGGGCGGCGATCACGTCCCACGCCACGGTCTTCTGCTCGGGCAGGGTGCCCACGACGTCCCGGACGATCTCCAGGGCGTGCTCGTCGTTCTCCGCGAGGTGGTCGGTCACACCGGAGGTGAGGGTGTGCAGCTCACCGCCGCCCAGCTCCTCCGGGGTCACCTCCTCCCCGATGGCCGCCTTCACCAGCGGCGGGCCGCCCAGGAAGATGGTGCCCTGGTTGCGCACGATCACGGTCTCGTCGCTCATCGCGGGCACGTAGGCGCCACCGGCGGTGCACGAACCGAGCACGGCGGAGATCTGCGGGATGCCCCGGGCGGAGAGGTTCGCCTGGTTGTAGAAGATCCGCCCGAAGTGCTCGCGGTCCGGGAACACGTCGTCCTGCATCGGCAGGAACGCCCCGCCGGAGTCCACCAGGTACACGCACGGCAGCCGGTTCTCCGCCGCGATCTCCTGGGCCCGCAGGTGCTTCTTGACGGTCATGGGGTAGTACGCGCCGCCCTTGACGGTGGCGTCGTTGCACACCACCACCACGAGGCGCCCCCGGACCATGCCGATCCCGGCGATGACCCCGGCGGCCGGGCACGCGCCGTCGTACATGTCCTCCGCGGCCAGGGCGCCGATCTCCAGAAACGGGGAGCCCTCGTCCAGCAGCCGCGCCACGCGCTCGCGGGGCAGCAGCTTGCCGCGGGAGCGGTGGCGTTCACGGCTCTTCGCGGGACCGCCCAGGGCCGCCTTCGCGGTGCGCTCACGCAGCTCGTCCCGCAGCCGGGCGTTGGTCTCGCCGTTGCTGCGGAACGCGGCGGCATCGCGGTCGAGCGCGCTCGTGAGGAAAGCCATGTCGTCCCTTCGGCCAATTTCAGTTAATGCTCGATAACTAGGATGGACTATAGTGATGCGCATCACCGTTGTCCACGCCCCACCCCACGGCCGCCCCGGGGCCCGGGCGCGGGCGGGACACCAAGGAGGGTTCGTGGCAGGGACGCCCCGCGAGCAAGCCAAGAGCGAGCGACGTCGTCGGATTCTCGACGCCGCCGCGGAACTCTTCGCGCGCCACGGCTACCAGGCCGTGTCCCTCCAAAGCATCGGGGAGCGGGCGGGGATCTCCGGGCCCGGGGTGTACCGGCACTTCGAGAGCAAGCAGGAGATCCTGGCGGAGCTGCTCGAGGGGGTCTCCACGCGGCTGCTCTCCGGCGGCCGCGCGATCCGCGAACGGTACGGGGACACCCCGGAGGCCCTCGCGGAGCTGATCTCGTTCCACGTTGACTTCGCGCTGGCGGACTCCGCGCTGATCCGGGTGCACGAGCGGGACTTCGGATCGCTCGAGCAGCGGACCCGCCACCGCGTGCGTGACGTCCAGCGGCGCTACCTGGCCGAGTGGCGCGAGGTGCTGCGCACGCTGCAGCCGGAACGACCCCTGCAGGACCACACCACCCGGGCCTTCGCGGTGATCGGCCTGATCAACTCCACCGCGTACTCGCGGGCACGCACCGCGAGCCCGGACGAGCAGGTCAGTGCGGTGCTCAAGGAGATGGCCCGGCTGGCGCTGGACATCCCACCCTCACGAAAGGCGACCCCATGATCGACGGTTTCTACGACGAAGCGCACGAGGAGTTCCGCTCGGTGGCGCGCGAGTTCAACGAGCGGGAGGTGGCCCCGCACTACGCGCAGTGGCATGCCGAGCACATGATGGACCGTGGCATCTGGAACCAGGCCGCGGAGGCCGGTCTGCTGGGCCTCGCGGTGCCCGAGGACTTCGAGGGCATGGGCCTCACCGACTACCGCTTCCGGGCGGTGCTGGACGAGGAGTTCGTGCGCGCGGGCCACCTGGCCCTGGGACTCGCGTTCCACCTGCAGGACGACTGGGTGCTGCCCCACCTGCTCGCGTACGGCACGGACGAGCAGAAGCAGCGCTGGCTGCCCGCGATCCTCGGCGGGGAGATGGTCACGAGCGTGGCCTGGACCGAACCCGGCGCGGGCTCCGACCTGCGCGGGGTGCGCAGCAAGGCCGTGCGCGCCGGCGACGAGTACGTTCTCAACGGTCAGAAGACGTTCATCGGCAACGGCATCTCGGGCGACGCCGCCCTGGTCCTGGCCCGCACGGACGGCGGCACCTCCCCGCGCGGGAACCGGGACAGCTTCAGCCTCTTCCTGGTGGAGAAGAAGGACCACGAGGGCTACACCACGGGCAAGCAGCTGGACAAGATGGGGCTTCAGGCCTCGGACACCGCCGAGCTGTTCTTCGACGACGTCCGCGTGCCCGCCGAGAACCTCGTGGGCGAGGAGGGCAAGGGGCTGGAGCAGATCACCGCGCAGCTGCCGCAGGGCCGACTGGGCGTGGCCGTGGCCGCCATGGCCATTGCCGAGGGCGTGCTCGCGGAGACCGCGGAGTTCGTCTCCACCCGCAACGTGTTCGGCGAGCGCGTCCTGGACTTCCAGAACACCCAGTTCGAGCTCGCGGAGCTGAGCGCGCAGCTGGAGGCGTCCCAGGCGTACGTGGCGCACTGCGTGGAGCGGTTCAACCGCGGGGAGCTGGACCTGGTGGCGGCGTCGAAGGTGAAGCTGCAGGCCACCGGCACCGTGAAGGACCTGGTGGACCGCTGCCTGCAGCTGCACGGCGGCTTCGGCTACATCCTGGAGTCCTCCGTGGCCCAGGCGTACACCGCGGTGCGCCTGCTCACGATCTTCGGCGGCACGGACGAGATCCTCAAGGCCACCGTGGGTCACCACATCGCATCCGCGCACTGAGCCCGCCGCGCCCCATCACCCACCTCGAGACACCCGCCCAGGGGTGATCAGCGTTGATCCTCCCCGGCCGCCCGATCAAGGAGACACCCGATGACCGATCCCGCCCTGTCCTACGCCGCCGGGCCCACCGACCAGCCCCTGCTGGAGCAGACCATCGGCGAGAACCTGCACGAGACCGCCGAGCGCTTCCCGGACCACGAGGCGCTTGTGGACGTGGCGGCCGGCAGGCGCTGGACCTACCGCGAGTTCCTGCACGACGTGCAGTCCCTGGCCACGGGGCTGGACCGGCTGGGCGTGCGCACGGGTGACCGGGTGGGCATCTGGGGTCCGAACTCGTGGGAGTGGGTGCTCACGCAGTACGCGGCGGCGGAGATCGGCGCGATCCTGGTGAACATCAACCCGTCCTACCGCCAGCACGAGGTGGACTTCGCGCTCGCCCAGGCCGGGATCTCCACGGTGATCAGCAGCCCCGCGTTCAAGAGCAGCGACTACGCGGGGATGCTGAAGGCCGCCCAACCCAGCGCACCCGAGCTGAAGAACGTGGTCCTCATGGGCAGCCCCGAGTGGGACGCGCTGTTCGCAGAGCCCGACGACGCCCGGCTCGCCTCGATCGCCGCGGGTCTGCACGCCGACGACGCCGTGAACATCCAGTACACCTCCGGCACCACCGGGCGCCCCAAGGGGGCCACGCTCAGCCACCGGAACATCCTCAACAACGGGTACTTCATCGGGGAGCTGCTGCACTACACGGCGGAGGACCGGATCGTGGTGGTCCCGCCGCTGTACCACTGCTTCGGCATGGTGATCGGGAACCTCGCGGCCACGTCCCACGGCTGCGCGATCATCCTCTCCGGGCCGGGCTTCGACCCGCGGGGCGCGCTGCGCGCCGTCGCCCAGGAGAAGGCGACGAGCCTGTACGGGGTGCCCACCATGTTCATCGCGGAGCTGGAGCTGCCGGACTTCGGGGACCACGACCTCTCCACGCTGCGCACCGGTGTGATGGCGGGGTCCCCGTGCCCCATGGAGGTCATGCGCAAGGTCATCTCCGAGATGCACATGAGCGAGGTGGCCATCTGCTACGGCATGACCGAGACCTCCCCCGTGAGCTTCCAGACCCGCTCCGACGACTCCCTGGACCGCCGCGTGGGCACCGTGGGCCGGGTGCACCCGCACGTGGAGGTCAAGATCGTGGACCCCTCCACGGGCGAGACCGTGCCGCGCGGACAGGCCGGCGAGTTCTGCACCCGCGGCTACTCGGTGATGAAGGGCTACTGGGGCCAGGAGGAGAAGACCCGCGAGGCCATCGATCCCGAGGGCTGGCTGCACACCGGGGACATCGCCGTGATGGACCAGGACGGCTACGCGCAGATCACCGGGCGCATCAAGGACATGGTGATCCGCGGCGGCGAGAACATCTACCCGCGCGAGGTGGAGGAGTTCCTCTACACTCACCCGGACGTCATCGACGCCCAGGTGATCGGTGTGCCCAGCGAGAAGTACGGCGAAGAGCTCATGGTGTGGCTCCGGCTGCGCGACGGCGCTCCCGCCCTGACCCCGGAGGCCATCCTGGAGTTCGCGGACGGGAAGATCTCCCGCCACAAGATCCCGCGCTACGTGCACGTGGTGGAGGAGTTCCCCATGACCGTCACCGGCAAGGTCCGGAAAGTGGAGATGCGGGAGGAGGCGCTGAAGATCCTTGACCTGGAGGGGTGAGAGCACCTGTAGTTCATTTATAAGTGAAAATACGTTACTGTGTAACTGCACGAACGGTGACTACCGCGTTCCAGGAGCACGTCATGACAACCACCGCCGAACGGATCAACATCTCAGCCCAGACCGTGCGGGAGGCGCAGGCTCCGGCAGAGCACGGCGCGAGCCTGGTCCTTCGCGATGCCGTAGGCAACGACGTGGCACTCCCGGTGGAGGTTCAGAGAACCCTTCTCCACGCACTGTCCGCCATCGCGGAGCACGGTTCGGTGAACATCGCCCAGACGCCCGAGGAGTTGACGAGCACCGTGGCCGCCGATCTCCTGGGCGTCTCCCGCCCCACACTCCTGCGCTGGGCCCGGGAGGGGCGGATCGAATCGTTCAAGGTCGGATCCCATGCGCGGTTCCGGCGGGCTGATGTGCTCCAGCTGCGCCAGCAGCGCGAACTGGCACGGCGTGCCGCGTTCCAGGAGCTGCGGGAGCTGGATGCTGAGAACGAGTTCGAATTCTCCGCAGATTAGCGGCACGCGGCTTCGGACAGAACGAGGGGTGCCCGCGTCACTCACCGGAGACGCCCCTCGCACCATGCCTATTCTGAGCCCATGACGCAACGGGTCTTCGTGGATGCCAATGTCCTCTTCAGCAAGACCCTCATGGACTGGCTCTTCCTGCTTCATCTGAACAACCCGACGATGTTCCAGCTCCACAGCACGGAAGACGTCTTCGCCGAAGTCATCGCGAACATGCGCAAGAAGTACCCCACCGCCCCGGGTCGCAGGACTGCCCGCCGCGCGCAGCTGATACGCGACAACATGGACGAGGTCCTGGGAGACTTTCCTTCCGATCTCCACTTCACGGGCGCGGATCCCCACGACTACCACGTTCACGCAGGAGCAGTGCACGGCCGGGCCGACGTGGTCCTCACCTGCAACGCGCCCCAAGACATCACGATGGAACCTGACGCCGAGCCCTACGACATCGTGCACCCCGACGACTTCTTCGTGCTCGTGGCGGATTCGCACCCCGCCTGTCTGATTCCCATTGTGCGCGAGCAGGTGAGCTACTGGGGTGCCAGGGCAAACCATGTGCAGCTGGACGAGGCGCTCGCCAGTGCCGGTTGCCCCCAGTTCGCGAGGAGAGTGCGATGGACGCTCTCCCAGATCGCCCGTATGCCATGAGAGGAGTGGACATGCTGACGCTTGAGGAGATCTTCCCGCCCTTCGGGCTTCGCATCACGTGCGGGGACCTGGAGCTGCGCGTGCTGCGGGACGAGGACTTCCCGGAGCTCGTGGACCTGGTCCAGGGCGGCATCTCGGTTGTGGGTCTCCCCATGCCGTTCCTGCGCGCCTGGCACGAGGAACCCTTCGCCCCCGGGACGCCCGACGGGTTCCCCACCACCTCACTGTCCTGGTGGTGGACGCAGCGGACCACGTTCGCACCGAATCGCTGGAATCTCGCGCTGGCGATGCGGCATCACGGTGAGCTCGTGGGGGTGCAGGACCTCATGGCCGAGGACTTCCCGCTCACCCGCTCGGTCTCCTCGGGCTCGTGGCTCGGGCGGGCGCACCAGGGCCGGGGGCTCGGGACGCTCATGCGTCAGCTCGCGGTGGGTTTCGCGTTCGACGAGCTCGACGCCGTGGCCTGCCACTCCGAGTACGTGGTGGGCAACCACGCCTCTGCCGCGGTGAGCCGCAAGACCGGGTACGTGGACAACGGCCGGGCGCGCCGCGTGCAGCACACGAAGGACGGGCCCGTCGGCATGGTGGAGCAGCGCGTCGTCGTCACGCCGCAGACGTACGTGCGCCCCGAGACTCCGGTGACCTGCGAGGGCACGGAGGCCCTGCGCCGCTTCCTCGGCATCGCGCGCGGCTGACGCCAGATGGTGTCAGGTAGCGGGCGACCGGTCGCGGCACCGGGGCCCGCGCGTCAACCCAGCCAGTCCTCGAATCTCTTTCCCCCCGCACGTGCGGCCCGGCGGCCGCTCCTCAGAGGCTCTTGAACAGCTCTAGCGCGTGCGCCCGGGACTCCTTGAGGTCCACGATGGGCTCCACGCCCTCCTGCCGTCCGTTCCAGCGGTCCACGTACTCGAAGTCCGGGTCGAACTTCTTCTGCTGCGTCTCCGCGTTGAAGATCCTGAAGTAGGGGGCGGCATCGGTGCCGCAGCCGGCCACCCACTGCCAGTTGTGCGGGTTGCTGCCCGGATCCGCGTCCACGAGGGTGTCCCAGAACCACTGCTCGCCCAGCCGCCAGTCGATCAGCAGGTTCTTGGACAACAGGGACGCCGTCACCATGCGCACCCGGTTCTGCATGGTCCCGGTCTCCCACAGCTCGTGCATCCCGGCGTCCACCAGCGGGATGCCGGTGCGCCCCTTGTGCCACGCGGCGAGCACGTCCTCGTCCAGCGGCGGCCAGGGGAAGGCGTCGAACTTGGGGTTGATGTTCCTGGTCGCCATGTCCGGGTGGATGTAGAGGTTGTACGTGGAGAACTCGCGCCACCCGAGCTCCGTGAGGAACTTCCCGGGATTCTCGGCACGGTGCAACGCGGTGTGCCACACGGTGTATGGGCTGATCTCACCCCAGCGCAGGTGGGGCGAGAGCCGGGACGTGGCGGGCTTCGCGGGCAGGTCCCGGTCCTCGGCGTAGCGGGGCAGCCGTTCGTCCAGGAACTCGTCCAGCCGCTCGTGCGCGGCCCGCTCGCCCACGGTCCACGTGCGGGCCAGGCCCCCGGACCAGTCCGGGTGGGTGGGCAGCAGCCCCCAGTCCGCCAAGGCATCGGACGCGGGTGCGGGATCGGCGGGCAGCACGGACGACGGTGCCGGGTACGGCTCCCGGGGCGGCGGCCCACTGGTGCACGCCCGCCAGAACGGGGTGAACACCCGGTACGGGTCCCCGTTCTGGGTGGTGACGGTCCACGGCTCGAACATGATCGACCCGGCATACGAGTGGGCCGCCACGCCGTTGTCCCCGGCCCACTCCTTGAGCCCCGCGTCCACTGCACGTTCCGGGCCGCCGTAGCGCCGGTTCCACAGCAGCCGTTCCGCACCGGTCTCCCGCACGACGTCGGGCACCACATCCCCTGCCGGCCCCCGCCGCAGGGTGAGGGGCACCCCCAGATCGGAGAGGTCCGCGGCCAGGGAGGTCAGGGAGTGGTGCAGCCACCACTTGGCGGCCCCGCCGAGTGGGCGCACGCCCTCCGACTCCTCGTCCAGGACGTAGAGGCACACCACGGGCTCGCCATGGGAAGCGGCCTCGTGCAGGGCGGGGTGGTCCTCCACCCGGAGGTCGTCGCGGAACAGCACCACGGTGGTCATCTGGTCTCCTCGCCCGGTGTCCTGGGAAACACCACGACCCCGCCGCACAGCGGCGGGGTCGCGACTCTGTCACGGCCAATCTACACAGCCGAACGGGTGGCCACGACAGTCGGGGGCCCGGTCCGTGCGGCGTCGTCGCCCGGTGTCAGGAGACCAGCCCGTAGATGATGCCGCTCACGGCCACCAGACCGGCCACCGTGACGAACACGTTCGAGATCTTGCCGCGGTAGGGCTCCAGCGCGGGCAGCTTGCGGATGGCGTACATGGGCATCAGGTAGAGGATCACGGCGATCACCGGCCCGGCGAGGGACTCGATGAGCGAGAGGATGCTGGGGTTCGCAATGGCCACGAGCCACGTGGTGATGAAGATGAACACGGCCACCGCGGTCTTCAGGGCCTTGTCGCTGATCTTCGTGCCCCGGGGGTCCACGGTGGAGCGGACGATGCCCACGGCGCCCTCCGCGGCACCCATGTAGTGCCCGAAGAAGGAGGAGGCGATGGCGGCGAGCGCCACGGCGGGGCCCAGGTAGGTGATGAACGGGCTGCCGTGCTCGTTGGCCAGGTAGGACAGCACGGGCAGGTTCTGGTCCTTGGCGGCCTGCAGCCCGGTGGGGCCCAGTGCCAGGACGCAGGACCACACGAAGCCCATGGTGAAGATGACCAGCAGCACGGTGCTGCGCTTGAGCACCACGGAGGCACGCTCGCTCGCGCGGTCCCCGTACTCGTGCTTCATGGCGACGGAGAACTGGGAGATGGCGGGCGAGTGGTTGAACGCGAACACCAGCACCGGGATGATCATCCACACGGACATCAGGAAGTCGCCCGGGGCGTGCGCGCCCTGGAAGACGCTGAGGTCCCAGCTGGGGATCAGGTAAAGCGTCACGCCCAGCAGGATCAGGATCAACGGGTAGACCAGCCACTGCGTGATGATCAGCATGATCCGCTGGCCCGCGAGCATCACGGCCATCATGGCGGCCACGAGCAGTCCGGAGAGCAACCAGCGCGGCGGGGACGCCAGGTGGAACTGGTTGACCAGGAGGCTGTCCACGGTGTTGGTGATGCCCACGCCGTAGATCAGCACGATCGGGTAGATGGCCAGGAAGTACACCACGGTGATCACGCGGCCCAGACCCTCGCCGAAGGCCTTGCGGGCCACGCCGGTGATGTCCTCGCCGGGCACCGGGGAGGCGCACACGAAGCGGGAGAGCGCCCGGTGGGACAGGTACGTCATGGGCCCGATCAGGACGGTCACGACCAGCAGCGGCTACAGTCCACCGAGGCCCGCGTTGATGGGCAGGAAGAGCACACCCGCGCCCACCGCGGTGCCGAAGAGTGAGATGGCCCAGTTGGTCTCGAACCGGCGGTTCGCGTGGTCCGAAGCCGGGGCCGGCGCGGGAGTCGCCGTGGCCGTGGACGACCCCCCGGTGCGGGCGGTCGTGGGGTCGTGGTCGTGTTCCGCCACCGGGGTCTCCATGCTGTCGGGGAAAGGGAAGAGCAAGAGGATGCGGACACCCTGTGAGCCGGGTCATAGCTATACGCGACTCCCCCGGATTGTTCAACAAGTTTGCGTTGACCCAGTTCACGCGGCCCTCGCCGCCGCTGCCGCCGCGACTCGGCGAAGGGTGGCGGGCAATTGCGTGGCACGCCGCACGATGTGCTGTCGCATGTCCCCTGCACGCAGTGCGCCCCGTAGCATGTGTGCATGACTCCCGACCTCCGCCTGGACACGCAGCTGTGCTTCGCGCTGTACTCGGCCTCCCGCAAGGTCACCAGCGCGTACCGGGAACCCCTGTCGAAGATGGGGCTCACCTACCCCCAGTACCTTGTGCTCCTGGTGCTGTGGGAGCAGGACGAGCGCACCGTGAACCAGCTGGGGGAGGCGCTGATCCTGGACAGCGGCACTCTCTCCCCCCTGTTGCGCCGCATGGAGAACGCCGGTTTTGTGACCCGCCGACGCTCCGAGCAGGACGAGCGCTCCGTGATCGTGTCCCTCACGGACACCGGCCGCGCCCTCGAGGAGGACGCGGCCGGAATGCAGGAGAACCTGCTGGACAGTCTGGACATGAGCGTCCGGGACCGGCTGGCCCTGCACGGGCTGGCGCAGAAGCTGTGCCGCATGCTCTGACACCTCCTGCGCCGCGCCCGCGCGGCCACACCGGTCATCGGGCTCACATCACGCCGTACTCCTCCAGCAGCTCGCCGATCTCGCCGTCCTCCAGGCGACGGCGCAGCCGCTTGCGCAGCGGCTCCGGGCCCGGGATCCGGACCTTCTCACCGTCACGCAGCCGCGTCAACGCATCCAGCAGCACGCGGACGTCGTAGGTGCTGCCCCAGGTCTCGGGCACGCCGCGGTCCAGGTCCAGCAGCTCGTACACAGCCTCCATGCCGGTGCGCACCGAGTACTCGGTGGTGAAGATGCAGTCCCGGCCGGTCTCCGCGAACTGGCCCAGGAACGCGAAGTTCTTGGCGCCCTCGGGAACCACCTGCGGGCGGTCGCCGGCGTGACGGGGCATGAAGAAGCTGGTCACGTACGGCATCATCACGGGCACCGTCTTGGCGCCGGTGGCCGCGAGCTCCGGGATCTCCTCCACGGGCACACCCATGTGGTACAGCCACTCCTGGGTGATCTCCTCGCCGGTGCACTCGGACATGGACTTCTTCACGAAGTCGCCCGGGGTGTCCACGAACAGCGAGTAGACCCACACCACGATCTGGTCCTTGGGCTGCTTCTTGAAGTGCGGCTGCCGGTTGACCGTCCAGCTGAGCAGCCACGAGGAGTCCTCGGCGGTGACGATGCCGCCGGTGACCACGCGGCCGCTGAACGGGTCCCGCTGCGCGATCTTGCGGATGTACTCCGGGATCCGCTCGTCCAGGGTGGTGACGGTGGCGGACTCCCACTTGGTCTCGTCGATCGAGGAGCAGAACACCTCGGGACGCCCGAACGAGGGGTCCTTGGCGGCAATGCGCTTCCACAGGTCCCACGCGGAGGCGGGTCCGCGGTCCAGCTTCGCGGGGGTGGCGTGGTCGCCGTCGTTCGAGTTGTCCACCAGGGAGCCGATGGTGGTGAACACGAGGTCGTGCTCACCGAGCTCCTGGGTCTCCTCGGCGCCCTCGCGCGTCCAGTGGATCGCGGTGGCACGGATCTCGCCGTTGCGGTGGGAGAAGTCGATGTCGCGGACGTCCGTGTCGTACTGGAACGTCACACCCTTCTCCGTCAGGTACTTGATCAGGGGCAGCACGAAGGACTCGTACTGGTTGTACTTGGAGAACTTCAGCGCGGAGAAGTCCGGCAGACCGCCGATGTGGTGCACGAAGCGGTGCAGGTAGAGCTTGAACTCCAGCGCTGAGTGCCACTCCTCGAACGCGAACATGGTGCGCCAGTACATCCAGAACGGGGAGGCCAGGAACTCCTTGCTCATCACGTCCTGGATGCGCTTGCCCTCCATCTCCTCACGGGTGGCCAGAAAGACGTGCAGCAGGTCCTTCTGGGCGCGCTGCGGGAGGTCGAACTTCCCCTCGTGCCCGGCGTCCTGCCCGCGCTTCACCGTGGCGCGGCGCAGGGAGTAGTTGGGGTCGTCCCGGTTGAGCCACGCGAACTCGTCCAGCACGGACGCGCCCTCGATCTCCAGGGAGGGAACGGAGCGCATCATGTCCCACAGGCACTCCATGTGGTTCTCCAGCTCGCGTCCGCCGCGGATCACGAAGCCCTTCTCGGGGACGTCCAGGCCGTCCAGGGCCCCGCCGGGCAGGTGGCCCTTCTCCACCACCGTGACGTTCTCGCCGGGAACACCGCCGTCACGGACCAGGAACACGGCGGCGGCGAGCCCCGCGAGCCCGGACCCCACGATCCAGGCGCGGGTGTCTTGCGCGTGCTCTGCCGGCCGTGCTTTCACGAAGGCCTCGTAGTTTCCTGCTGTGTGCTGCATGACGTTCCTCCTTCGTCTCCTGGGACGCCCGTCCGGCGTCCCGTGGGAATATTCTTGAGTGTACTCAATATTGAGTGTCATACAATAATTTTCGTGCACACCTCAGCCCAGCCTTCGTCGCAGTCCCCCGAAAACATTCGGGGGACGACGCCGCCCGCGCCCCGCCGCGCGGCTGGCGCAACGCCCCCGACCACCGGCCGCCGGGCCCGTGCCAAAGCGGAGAAGCGGGCCAGGATCCTGCGCTCGGCGCGCTCGCTCATCAGCGAGAAGGGCTACGCGCAGATGTCCATGAGTGAGGTGGCCGCCCGCGCGGACGTGGCCGCCGGAACGGTGTTCCAGTACGCCGCCACCAAGGCGGAGCTGCTCATGATGGTCACGGAGAGCCTGTGGGCGGAGCACATCACCACCGTGGTGGCCACTCCGCTGGCCCCGGGCAGGCAGTCCCCCGCCGCGGTCGTGGAGCGGATCGTGGAGTTGCTCTCCCCGTTCTTCGAGATGTCCCTGCACTGGCCGGAGACCACGGCATGGATCGCGCGGGAGATCCTGTTCGGGGAGGAGCTGCCCCACCGAGCAGAGGTGCTCGCCCTGGTGGAGAAGCTGGAGGAGCACATCGCCCGGGTGCTGGGCGGGTGCCTGGACGAGGTGTCCCCCCGGCACGTCGCACACCTGGAGGTGGGGGCACGCATGATCGTCACCAGTTCGCTCGCGGAGCTCAACCGCGCGCGGCAGGGGCGCACGGAGGAGCGCACCCTCACGGACCGCATCCGGGGCGCCGCCACCCTCGTGGCCGCGGGCGTGAGCCACTGAACGGGCGGCCCCATGCTGCGGCGGTGCGCTGCCCCTGGAGGCGCAGCGCCCGCTCCCGCGCACGACGCCACCGCTCCCAGCCCCCCGTGGTCGCCCGGTGGCTTGCGCCCGAGAGGGCGAGGCAGCGCGAGGGGCCGGGCGTGCGGCGTCGTCTCCCGGGCATGAAAGAGCCCCGGCTCGCTGACGGGCCGGGGCTCTCTCCGGGGCTGATCAGGTGCGGGGCAGGGTGATCAGCGCAGTGTGGTCGTCCAGGTCGGGGCGGTGGCGGCCGCCGCCCTTGACGAACAGCGCGTAGCCCACGCCCAGCAGCACGAGCCATACAACGCCCACCACGAGCGCCACGCGGGTGTCCGGGAACCAGCCGAGCAGCACCACCACGAACAGGATGCCGGCGGTCGCGGCCCAGGAGGCCACGGGCCAGAACGGCACCTTGAACGCGGACTCGGGGCGGTTCTTGCGCTCGATCTCGCGGCGCATGGCGATGTGCGAGAGCAGGATCATGAGCCACACCCACACGGTGGCGAACGTGGCGATGGAGGCGATCACCAGGAACACGTCATCGGGGATCAGCGCATTGAGGACCACGCCGATGCCCAGCGCCACAGCCATGACCACCACGGTGAGCCAGGGGACGCCGGCCTTCGAGACCTTGGTGAACGCGTGGGGTGCCTGGCCCTGCTCCGCGAGGCCGAAGAGCATGCGCCCGGCACCGAAGGTGTCGGCGTTGATCGCCGAGATCGCGGCCACGATCACCACGATGTTCAGGATGGTGGGCGCGGCCGGGATGCCCAGCGCGGAGAAGATCTGCACGAACGGGCTGGCGTCCCCGGTGATGGTGTTCCACGGGACCAGGGACATGATGACCACCATGGTGCCCACGTAGAACAGCAGGATGCGCGCGGGCACGGCGTTGACGGCCTTGGGGATGGAGCGGGCGGGATCCCCCGCCTCACCGGCGGTGATGCCGATGGTCTCGATGCCGCCGAACGCGAAGACCACCACGGACAGTGCGGCCAGCAGACCTCCCACGCCGTTGGGCATGAAGCCTCCGTGGTCCACCAGGTTCTGCGGACCCACGGTCTCGCCCGGGGCGAAAGAGACGCCGATGACCATGAGCACGATGCCGCCCACGATCATCGCGATGATGGCTCCCACCTTGATGATGGTCAGCCAGAACTCCAGCTCCCCGAAGATCTTCACGTTGCGGGTGTTGATCGCGGCGATGAAGAGGATCACCGCGGCCACCCAGATCCAGCGGGGGGTGTCCGGGAACCAGAAGCCCATGTACACGCCGAACGCGGTGACGTCCGCGATGGCCACCACGATCATCTCGAACACGAACGTCCAGCCCGTGACGAAGCCCGCGAAGGGGCCCAGGTAGCGCGCGGCGTACTGGCCGAACGAGCCGGGGACGGGGTGGCGCACGGCCATCTCTCCCAGGGCCCGCATGACCATGTAGACCACCGCGCCGGCAATCAGGTACGCCAGGATCACGGACGGGCCGGCCGCCTGGATGGCGGTGGCGGAGCCGTAGAACAGGCCGGTGCCGATCGCCGAGCCCAGCGCGATGAACTGGATGTGGCGCATGCTCAGCCCGCGGGACAGGGTGTGGTTCTCCTGCGGGGACCCCTGTGGAGCGGGTTGCTGCGGGGTGGAACTGCTCATCGGTGATCTCCCGTGGTGTTCCCGGCGAGGCCGGTCGGTGGGGTCGGTGCGGGGCCGGCGGCTGCCGTGGTGGTCGCCGCCCCGGGGGATGATGTCGCCGCGTCACCCCCGCCGCGCGGGGAGGGCGACGACGCGGTGGCGCCTCCCGCGTGCGGGGACGTGCCCGCGGCGGCCGGGGGCGGCGTCGTCGTGCTCAGGGCGTCGTGGGCCAGGGTGGTGATGAGGCGGGCGGCGGCGCGGGCGGTGCGGCCGTCCACGTCCATCCGCGGCAGCAGCTCCACTACGTCCACCAGGACCAGTTTGCCGCTGCGGGCCACGCGGTGGCACACGGCCTGGATGGTCTCCAGAGGAACACCGTATCCGGCCGGGGCGCTCACGCCGGGCGCCACGGCGGCGGGCAGGACGTCCAGGTCGATGCTCAGGTGGATGGCGTCCACACGCTCCACGAGGCGGTCCACGACCTCCAGGACGGCGTCGAGGTGGCGGGGCTGGCACTGCTCGTCCGTGAGGAACTCGACGCCCAGCTCGTCCGCGGTGCGGAACAGGACGCCCGTGTTGTTGGGCTCGCTGATGCCCAGCACGGTGTAGTCGAACGTGCGGCCCGCCTCCTGGTCCGCGCGGGCCATCTGCAGGAACGGAGTGCCGGAGGAGGGCTCGTCCGCCTGGCGCAGGTCGAAGTGGGCGTCCAGGTTCAGTACGCCCACGCGCTGGCCCTGCAACAGGTTGCAGCGGGTGCGGCCCAGGTAGCTGCCCCATGCGGTGTCGTGCCCGCCGCCCAGGACGACCACTGGGTTGCCGGTGTCCAGGAGGCGTGCGACCTGGTGCCCCAGGGTGTCCTGACCGTCCTCCAGGTCGCGGTCCGGGACCACCACGGTGCCGGCGTCGTGGATGCCGAACTCGGCATGCATTGACAGCGGGGCGAGGGCACCGCGCAGGGCGTCCGGGCCCTCGGAGGCACCCACGCGGCCCTTGTTGCGGCGCACGCCCTCGTCGCAGGAGAAGCCGATGAGTTCGACGGCGGGGCCCTCGGTGGCGCTGCCCTGGTCGCCTGATTCTGGGCGCACCTTCTGGTGCCAGCGCAGGTGCTCGGGGGTGCCCCCGTCCGTTCGTCCGCTCCAGACGAAGTCGTCCGGTGGAATGATCCGGGTGGGATTCATGGAACGCCCTTTCCTGCGGTGCCTGCCCCCAGCGTGGCACGGTGCCGGGCGCCCGCGAGTGTGATCTGAATTACGCTGCCCCCAGCCAATCCCACCACGGGGCACGGCGACGAGGGCGCACACCAGATATCGTCTGGTATTCCAGACACGCAGATCGTACGACACACCGGACCGGGGGCACGCGCAGTGGCCGCGCGGCGTCGTCGCCCACCGCTGCTCAACGGAGGAGATGCCATGCCGGGACCCAAGGTGCCTGCCGCCCAGAGCACGCTGCGGATCCTGCGGTTCCTGGCCTCGCGGAAGGGGCCGGTGGCGGCGTCGTCGATTGCGACGGCGCTGGAGCTGCCGCGGTCCAGCGTGTACCACCTATTGGCGGTGATGACCGAGCAGGGGTTCGTGGTGCACCTGCCCGAGGAGCGGCTGTACGGGCTGGGGATCGCGGCGTTCGAGCTGTCCTCGGCGTACACGCGGCAGGACCCGATGGCGCGGCTGGGCGAGCCGCTGCTGCGGGCGCTCGTGGACGCGGTGGGCGAGAACGCGCACCTGGCGGTGATGCAGGGGCGGGACGTGGTCTACGTGGTGGAGGAGCGGGCGCCGTACAAGCCGTCGCTGGTGACGAACGTGGGGGTGCGCATTCCGGCGCACCTCACGGCGAGCGGACGGTCGATGCTCGCGGGCCTGCCCCCCGCGCAGGTGCGGGCGCTGTACCCGGACCGGGACTCGTTCGCGTCGCGCTGGGACAGCACGGCGATCACGACGCCGGGTCAGCTGCGGGCCGAGCTTGCGCGGACCCGTGAGCGCGGCTGGGCCGTGGAGGAGGGTGACGTGACGCCGAACTTCGCCTCCGTGGCGATCGCGGCCCACGACCATCGGGGACTGCCGGTGGCGGGGGTGGCGCTCACGTTCCTGGGGCACAAGATCGACGACGAGCGGCGGGCAGAGCTGGTGGGGCACGTGCGGCGGACGGCGGAGGCGCTGACTCGGCGCTTGCACGGGGCGGTGCCGGGTAGTAGCAGCTGACGACCCGAAGATGTTACACGGACGCCCACCCGATGCGGAATGGGCCGCGTCTGCGGCGCGACGCCCCGGGATCACATGTTCCGGCCCGCGTCAACAACGCCATGACCCACAACACCTAGTCCTCGTCGGGGTCTTTCCTGGGAAAGGCGATCTTGTCCTTGACCATCTTGGGGCTAAGTCCCTTCGATTCCAACCGGGAGAGAGCGTAGGCCCCGGAATTCGCAGCCCACGGGCTAACGAGTCCGCAACTAGGAAGAATGACCATGACGAAAATGATCACAAGGTGGAGGAGGCCCCAAGCCGTCCAGGCAAGTGAGTTTCGTACGGCCCGGCGCTGCCAAAAGCTCGTCTTGACCGACGCTGCTTCCGCATCCACCTGGACGGCGACCTCGGGCGCCAGACGGGCGAGCATTTCGTATGCGGTGTCATTCGCGGTAGGGATGAACTCGGCGTCGTCCTGGGCGATATCGTCCAGACCAAGCGTTTCGTGGAGACGTCGCGCCGCCGCAGCGTAATCGGTGGCAGCAGGACCTAGATTCGACAGGGGCACCGGCGCTGGCCCTGCCTTGAACCCGTCGCCCCAATTGAAGGTGAAAACCGGCGGATTCGTAGCGCCCATCAACGATTTCAATACGGACCCCTGCGTCAGGGAGGCCACGTTGCGCACAGCCCGCATGACGGGTTCAATGGACGCCGTGGCGCTGGCAATTTGCTTACCCATCATGAATTCCCATGCCGTGTTCCCCGCGCCCGTGTGAAATCCCGATAAAACATTAAAGACTGACTTATGGGATCTCAGCATCCAGGAGTGGACCGACACGCTGGGTGCAAGCTTCCCCATGGACGCCGCCTGGTTGCCCCATCCCGCCACACCCGAAGCGGCTTTTACGCCATGCAACAGACCCTCGGGAATGATCGTTTGCCTGTAGGTCGAGAAGTAGTCCGCGGCGAGTGGACGGCACGAGTCTTGCACCGATCCACAGGTCGCCTTTGCCACCAGTGCGCCAGTTCCAGCCAGCAAAGGACCACCGCCCATCATTACCTGGTTTACGGCACGGGTGTAGCTGTTAGTCGCGGTTCGCGCCAGGAGGTTATCCACGGCGGGCTCGCCGACTGCCAAGCGGGCCATAGGTGAGTTATGGTCAACCCATGCTTGACCGGGGAGTTTGGGGACGCGAAACGGCGACCTATTAGCGGTGTTGTTGAAAGGGTCTACAGCGGCCACGGGCGCTCCTAACGGGAGAGGGATACCGTGAATTATATGCACGCGCTCCGTCACGTTGGACGCTCGACTTCTACGGGGGGACTGCTGCACCGCTGACGGGGCGAGGCGTGGATTGCAGGGCGCGCCAGGGCTGAGCACCGCCATCGGGCGGCAACACGCCAAGCAAAGCACACGATCCACATTAGCGATGACTGCAGCCCGATACTGGTGGTATGACAGCTATGGAGTGGTGGGCCAATGTCCTCCAAGGAAGTGTGGGGGCCACGATTAGCCTGATTGGCCTCTTTGCAGTTTTTTGGGGAACGAAAAAGCATGAACTCAAGAGGGACCGATTAACCCGCGAGGCTCAAGCAAGTAAGGCAGCAGAGGAGCGGACGCTTTCCAGCGTGGCAGCCGTCATGCAGTCATCCTTGGCGGTTCGGGCAACAACTCCCGGAGACAGCGAGAAGGGCAGGCAATTTTCAGACGAACTCATAATGTTCTGTGTCCGAGAAATTCACGATCACCCGAACGCTGCTCAATGGGCACACGAGCAGAGCGAAGAGGTCATGAAATGCATAAGACCCCAGCAGGACCCTCGAGCCTTGCCGTGGCAAGCCGGCATGATTTCTGCGGCTCTGACCATCTGGGTGCGTGAGGGATTCCCGGAAGGCATGTTTAAGCCGAATTTTTCCGAAGAGCGAGACAGGTAACATAATTCGCGCAAACCCTGGTTCGGGCCGGCTATAACCAATTGGAGCGATCTGAAGAAATCACATTGGAATTCATTATAGAGTTCGTAGACGCAGGAGGGTGTGACGTGGTTGTTGCATGCATCTAAATAGAGACCACTGGTAGCATGTAACGCTGGCGAGCAATCTAAAAAATTGCTTGAAGAAATGCCCAAATCGCGGCCCACGATATCCTCGCATAGGGGGTTGCTCGCACGGCACCGATGACATGCCGTTCCGCTACGGCCGTTCGAGACGGGACACACGAAGAGCGGTGATCGCACCCACATCCAGCTCATCCTCAGGTCTCGGCTCATGCTGCTCGAAGCGCGCAACCAGCTGATTCGCGTGCGCAAGGATTTCATCGACGGTACGGGGCAAAGTCATCACCTCACAGTTGTCTGGTTCGATAATCCCGCCTGCCAGGCCGGGGCGCAGCTCAGCTCCTATGTAGCTCGTCCAGGGCTTTTCGACGGCACTGGCGAGAAGCGCCTCGTCACGGATTGGCGCGGGGGCACTACGTCGTGGATCCCGACCACGTCATCCTGGGTAAGTTGAACCCAAAAGGTCACAGATTCATGACCAGTTCGTTCACGGCGGCAAGTTGCTTTTGCGATGCTGCGATGAGGGCATCCAACTCGTCGAGCGTCAGTCGTGCAGGGGCGGACCCGTTGGGCATCTGATCGGCCATATCGCCCCCCTGTCTGTCATCCCAGACACAACCCCCTCCAGAACCCGTGACCCCCGTCACCGCCCGTGGTCCCATGGAGTCATTCCCCGTCCGCGGTCTTACCCGCTCCGGACCGACTCGCACCAGGAGGCACCTCATGGCACTGCCCAACGCCCGCCCCGTCCGCGCACCCCGCGGCACCGAGATCAGCGCCAAGAGCTGGCAGACCGAAGCCCCCATGCGCATGCTCATGAACAACCTGGACCCGGAGGTCGCCGAGCGTCCTGACGACCTGGTGGTCTACGGCGGCACGGGCCGCGCGGCTCGCAGCTGGGAGGCGTTCGACGCCATCGTGAAGACCCTGAAGGAGCTGGAGGACGACGAGACCCTGCTGGTCCAGTCCGGCAAGCCGGTGGGCGTGTTCCGCACCCACCAGTGGGCCCCGCGCGTGCTGATCGCCAACTCCAACCTGGTGGGCGACTGGGCCACCTGGCCCGAGTTCCGCAAGCTCGAGGACGAGGGCCTCATGATGTACGGCCAGATGACCGCCGGGTCCTGGATCTACATCGCCACGCAGGGCATCCTGCAGGGCACCTACGAGACGTTCTACGCCGTCGCCCGCAAGATGCACGAGGAGGGCCGCATCCCCGAGCCCACCCTGGCCGGCACCCTGACCATCACCGGCGGCTGCGGCGGCATGGGCGGCGCCCAGCCGCTCGCGGTGACGCTCAACGGCGGGGCGTGCCTCGTCGTGGACGTGGACGAGACGCGCCTCAAGCGCCGCCAGTCCAAGCGCTACCTGGACGAGGTGGAGACGGACCTGGACACCGCCCTCGCCAAGGTCATGGCCGCCAAGAACGAGCGCCGCGCGCTGTCCGTGGGGTACGTGGGCAACGCCGCGGACGTGTTCCCGGAGCTGCTGCGCCGCCACCGCGCGGGCGAGATCTCCGTGGACGTCGTGACCGACCAGACCTCCGCGCACGATCCCCTGTCCTACCTGCCCACCGAGTTCACCGTGGAGCAGTGGGACGCCGAGGCCAAGGCGGATCCGATCGGCTTCACCAAGAAGGCCCAGGAGGCCATGGCCGCGCAGGTCCAGGCGATGGTCGAGTTCCAGGACGAGGGCGCCGAGGTCTTCGACTACGGCAACTCCATCCGCGACGAGGCCCGCCACGCCGGCTACACCCGCGCGTTCGAGTTCCCGGGCTTCGTCCCGGCATACATCCGCCCGCTGTTCTGCGAGGGCCTCGGCCCGTTCCGCTGGGTGGCACTCTCCGGCGACCCCAAGGACATCGAGGTCACGGACAACGCGATCAAGGATCTCTTCCCGGACAACACGCACCTGCACGAGTGGATCGACGCCGCGCAGGAGCACGTGGAGTTCGAGGGCCTGCCCGCGCGCATCTGCTGGCTGGGCTACGGCGAGCGCCACAGGGCCGGACTGCTCTTCAACCAGCTCGTGGCCGAGGGCAAGGTCTCCGCGCCCATCGTGATCGGCCGCGACCACCTGGACTCCGGTTCGGTGGCCTCCCCCTACCGCGAGACCGAGTCCATGAAGGACGGTTCGGACGCGATCGCGGACTGGCCCCTGCTCAACGCGCTGACCGCCGCGTCCTCGGGCGCCACCTGGGTCTCCATCCACCACGGCGGCGGCGTGGGCATCGGCCGCTCCATCCACGCGGGCCAGGTCTCGGTGGCGGACGGCACCGATCTCGCGGCCGAGAAGCTCGAGCGCCTGCTCACCAACGATCCCGGCATGGGCGTGATCCGCCACGCGGACGCCGGCTACGAGCGCGCCGTCGAGGTCGCGGACGAGCGCGGCGTCAACATCCCCATGCACAACGACCTCGCCACCACCCGGGACGCGGACCAGTGAGCGAGCTCATCACCGGCATCGGCGAGCTGCACACCGTGGACCCCGGCCGGGGTGCGGACTCCGTGCTCAGGGACGCGGCCGTCGTCGTCGAGAACGGGCTGATCGCGTGGATAGGCCGCGCCTCCGAGGCCCCCGCCGCGGACCGCGCCGTGGACGTGGAGGGGCGCGCGGGGCTGCCCGGCTGGGTGGACTCGCACACGCACCTGGTGTTCGCCGGGGACCGTGGTGAGGAGTTCGCGGCGCGTATGGCCGGTGAGGCATACGCGGCGGGCGGCATCGGCGTGACCACGAACGCCACCCGGGAAGCCAGTGACGAGACCCTGCGGGGGCTCGTGGCCGGGCGCGTGCGGGATGCCGTGGCCGGTGGCACCACCTACCTGGAGACGAAGACGGGCTACGGACTGGACGTGGAGCAGGAGCTGCGCGCCGCGAAGATCGCCGCGGACGCCGCGGACGAGGTCACGTTCCTGGGCGCCCACCTGGTGCCCGAGGGTGTGGACGCGGACGAGTACGTGGAGACGGTGTGCGGGCCCATGCTCGAGGCCGTGACCCCGTACGTGCAGTGGGCGGACGTGTTCTGCGAGCGCGGGGCGTTCAACCCGGAGCAGTCGCGCCGCGTGCTCGAGGCCTGCCGGGAGGCGGGGCTCGGGCTGCGGGTGCACAGCAACCAGATCGGTCCCGGTGAGGGTGTGTCCCTGGCCGTGGAGCTGGGGGCGGCGTCCGTGGACCACTGCAACTTCCTCTCGGACGAGGACGTGGCGGCGCTGGCCGGATCGGACACCGTGGCCACCGTGCTGCCGGCGTGCGACCTGTCCACCCGTGCCCCGCTGGCCCCGGCCCGTGAGCTGCTGGACGCGGGAGCCACCGTGGCGATCGCGTCCAACTGCAACCCCGGCACCAGCTACACCACGTCCATGAACTTCTGCGTGGCCACCGCGGTGCTGCAGATGAAGCTCACGGTGGACGAGGCCGTCCGTGCGGCCACGCTCGGCGGTGCGAAGGCGCTGCGTCGTGACGTCTCCACCCCGGGCCGCCCCGCCGTGGGCCACCTCGCCGTGGGAACGCGCGCGGACCTGCACGTGCTGAACGCCCCGCAGGCCGTGCACCTGGCCTACCGCCCCGGCATGCCCCTCACGTGGGGCGTGTGGCGGGCGGGCCGCCGGGAGATCTGAGCGGGAGGCCCTGCGGTGTGCCGCGGGGCCTCCCGGATCGAACCCTGCCCGGCACTGCCGCACCCCGCGGCACACGACCACCACCCACGATTCACCCGTCACGAGGATGTGAAATGAGCACGCTCCAGGAACCCGCGCGCACCAACCGCGCCGATGTGCTGCGCTTCGTGCTCTACAGCGCCATCGGCATCTTCATGTTCTTCGTGCCCGTCACCATCGGCGGCAAGAGCACCATCCCGTTGGACCACATCGTCACGTGGCTCCGGGAGAACGTGGGTGCCGCCGTGCCGTACTACGCGCTGGCAGTGATTCTGGCGGGCACGGTGTTGCCGTTCGTCACGGGTTCCTGGCGGGCGTCCCCGGTGAAGATGGTGTTCGCGTTCCTGAACATCCTCGGCCTGGTGGTGGGATGCGCTCTGGTCTTCGGTGTGGGTCCGGACTGGCTCATGGCCAAGGACATGGGCCCGTTCCTCTTCAACTCCCTGGTGATCCCGGTGGGGCTGATCGTGCCCATCGGCGCCGTGTTCCTGGCACTGCTCATCGGGTACGGTCTCATGGAGTTCATCGGGGTGTTCCTGCAGCCGGTCATGCGCCCGGTGTGGCGCACCCCGGGCCGCTCGGCCATCGACGCCGTGGCGTCCTTCGTGGGCAGCTACTCCCTGGCGCTGCTGCTCACCGACCGCGTCTACCGGGAGGGCCGCTACACGGCGCGGGAAGCCGCCGTCATTGCCACGGGCTTCTCCACGGTGTCCGCGAGCTTCATGGTGATCGTGGCCAAGGCCCTGGACCTCATGGACCACTGGCTGCTCTACTTCTGGCTGGCCCTGGTGGTCACCTTCCTGGTCACCGCCATCACCGTGCGGATCCCGCCGCTGAGCCGCATCCCGGACGACCCCTACCCCGGCGTGGAGCACCAGCCGGAGAAGCTGGTCACCGGCCGTCGCTTCCACCACGCGTGGGCCGAGGCGCGCGGAGCCCTGCACACCGCCCCCAGCCTGGGCCGCAACGTGTGGGACAACCTCCGGGACGGCCTGCGCATGGCCATGTCCATCCTCCCGTCGATCCTCTCGATCGGTCTGCTCGGACTGGTGCTGGCCCGCTACACCCCGATCTTCGACTGGCTGGGGTACCTCTTCGTGCCGTTCGCGTGGGTCGTGGGCCTGCCGGAGCCGCTGCTGGCGGGCAAGGCGTCGGCCACGGGCATCGCGGAGATGTTCCTCCCCGCCACCCTGGTGGCCGGGCAGGACTCGCTCGTCCTGCGCCTGGTGATCGCGATTGTCTGCGTCTCGGCGATCATCTTCTTCTCCGCCCTCGTGCCGTCCATCCTGGCCACCGAGATCCCGGTCTCCATCCGATCGCTGGTGGTCATCTGGTTCGAGCGCGTGGCCCTCACCATCCTCATCGCCACTCCGCTGGTGCGACTGCTCACCTAGCGCGCAGCGCCCCCGGCGCACGTGCACTGCACCGCCCTGACCCACTTCTCCCGAACCACTCCCGACCGGAAGGACCCTTCCCCATGACCCTCTTCGACACCGACCTCCCCACCACCGTGCAGCTGGGATCCTCCGGCGTCACGGTGGGTGACGTCATCGCCGTCGCCCGCCACGACGCCCGCGTGGAGCTGACCGACGAGGCCCGCGAGCACGTGGCCACGGTGCGTCGGAACATCGATGAGCTGGCGGCGTCGGACGTGCCCGCGTACGGGATCTCCACCGGCTTCGGGGCGCTGGCCAACAAGCACATCCCGCTGGAGAAGCGCACGCGGCTGCAGAAGTCCCTGGTGCGCTCCCACGCCGCGGGCACCGGGCCCACCGTGGAGCGGGAGGTGGTGCGGGCGCTGATGTTCCTGCGCGCCAAGACCCTGGCCTCCGGGCACACGGGCATCCGGGTGGAGACCCTGGAGGCCATGCTCGCCGTGCTCAACGCGGGCATCACCCCGGTGGTGCACGAGTTCGGCTCGCTGGGCTGCTCGGGTGACCTGGCGCCGCTCGCCCACTGCGCGCTCGTGCTCATGGGCGAGGGCCGCGCCGTCGGACCGGACGGCACCGAACGCCCCGTGCCCGAACTGCTCGCCGAGGCCGGGATCGAGCCCGTGACCCTCGCCGAGAAGGAGGGCCTGGCGCTGATCAACGGCACGGACGGCATGCTGGGCCAGCTCATCATGGCGCTGGCGGACCTGCAGAACCTGCTCACCGCCGCAGACATCACCGCCGCGTTCTCCGTGGAGGGCCTGCTGGGTACGGACCGCGTGTTCGTCCCCGAGCTGCACGAGCCGCTGCGCCCCCACCCGGGCCAGAAGTATGCCGCGGCGAACATGCTCAAGGTGCTGGAGGGCTCCGGCATCGTGGCCTCCCACCGCGTGGGCGACGACCGCGTGCAGGACGCCTACTCGCTGCGCTGCGCTCCTCAGGTGGCGGGCGGCAGCCGGGACACCGCCCGCTACGCGCTGACCGTCGCGCAGCAGGAGCTCGCCGCGGCCGTGGACAACCCCGTGGTGCTGGACGACGGCACCGTGAGCTCCAACGGCAACTTCCACGGCGCCCCCGTGGCGTACGTGCTGGACTTCCTGGCCATCCCCATCGCGGACCTGGCCTCCATGTCCGAGCGCCGCACCGACCGCATGCTCGACCCTGCCCGTTCCCACGGCCTGCCCCCGTTCCTCGCGGAGGACCCGGGCACGGACTCCGGGCTGATGATCGCGCAGTACACCCAGGCCGGGCTGGTCTCGGACATGAAGCGCCTGGCCGCGCCCGCCTCCGTGGACTCCATCCCCAGCTCCGCGATGCAGGAGGACCACGTGTCCATGGGCTGGCACGCCGCCCGCAAGCTGCGCCAGGCCGTGCTGAACCTGCGCCGCGTGCTCGCCATCGAGCTGCTGACCTCCACCCGCGCGATCGCCCTGCGCGCGCCCTTGGAACCCGGCGCGGCGGCGTCGGCGGTCATTGCGGACCTGGACGGCCGCGTGGGCGCGCCCGGCGAGGACCGCTTCATGGCACCGGAGATCGAGGCCGCCGAGGAGTACGTGGCCTCGGGGCGCCTCGTGCGCACGGTCGAGTCCGCGGTGGGCCCGCTGAACTGACCGGCACGCGCGGAGGCGGGGCACGACGTCGCCCGCGCGTCTCCTCGCGCGCGGCGGGTAGGCGCGGTGCGGAACGCCGCGTTTGCGGGGAGGCTCTGCCGCTGGATATTGCGTTGTCAGGGGCAGGACCTCTCCCTGCACGTCCGGTCTCCCGCAGGGCAGCCCCCGGCCCTGTCCCCTCTTCAGACCGGGTTGTATTGTGGCTTACACGCGTGAAGGGAGCGTCCATGCCCGTCTACGAGTTCCGGTGCGAGGCCTGCGGGCCGTTCGACGCCCACCACGCCATGGCGCAGGTGCCGCGCTCCCAGGTCTGCCCCGCGTGCGGCGCGGACGCGCGGCGCGTCTTCTCCGCGGTGGGTCTGTCCCGCGCGAACTCTCCCCGGGCACGCGCGATCGACGACGCCGCCCGCACGGCTGACGCGCCCGACGTCGTCCGATCCCTGCCCCGCCAGCCCGGCGCCCCCGGAGCGGCCCCTGCCGTGACCCGGGACCCCCGGCACGCGAAGCTGCCGCGGCCGTAGCTTCCCCGCACTGCCGCGCGGGAACCGCCCGCGGGGCTCTCCAGAAAGGTCACGGACCATGCCAGAAGTGATTTTCCCGCTGGATTCCACCAAGCCCTTCACCGAACAGAAGCTGACCGGCCACAACCGCTGGCACCCGGACATCCCGCCCGTGGCCACACTCAAGCGCGGGGAGAGCTACCGCATCGACTGCCGCGAGTGGTTCGACGGCGCCATCAAGAACGACGACTCCGCGGACGACATCCGCGACGCCCCACTGAACCGAGTGCACGCGCTGTCCGGGCCGTTCCGGATCGAGGACGCGGAGCCCGGCGACCTGCTGATCGTGGACATCCTGGACGTGGGTCCCATCCCGCAGGAGGAGGGCCCGCTGGCCGGTCAGGGCTGGGGCTACACGGGGATCTTCGCGCAGAAGAACGGCGGCAGCTTCCTGGTGGACCAGTTCCCGGACGCCTACAAGGCCGTGTGGGACTTCCGGGGCGGCGAGTGCACCTCCCGCCACATCCCCGGCGTGAAGTTCACGGGCATGGTGCACCCGGGCCTGATGGGCACGGCTCCGTCTGCGGAGCTGCTCAAGAAGTGGAACAAGCGCGAGGGCGATCTGATCGCCACCGATCCGCAGCGCGTGCCCCCGCTGGCTCTGCCACCCGAACCCGACGCCGCGATCCTGGGTTCGCTGACCGGCGCGGACTTCGACCGCGTGGCCGGCGAGGGCGCCCGCACGGCTCCCCCGCGCGAGAACGGCGGCAACCAGGACATCAAGAACTTCACCAAGGGCTCGCGCGTGTTCTACCCGGTGTACGTGTCCGGGGCGAACCTCTCCATGGGGGATCTGCACTTCTCCCAGGGGGACGGTGAGATCACGTTCTGCGGCGGCATCGAGATGGGCGGTTTCATCGACATCCACGTGGACGTGATCAAGGGCGGCATGGACACCTACGGCGTGAGCGAGAACGCCATCTTCATGCCCGGGCGCAACGGTCCCGTGTACTCGGAGTGGCTCGCGTTCTCGGGCACGTCCGTGACGCTCGACGGCGAGCAGCGCTACCTGGACTCGCACCTGTCCTACCAGCGCGCGATCCTGCACGCGATCGACTACCTCGCCAAGTTCGGCTGGTCCAAGGAGCAGGCGTACCTGCTGCTGGGCGCCGCGCCCATCGAGGGCCGCTTCTCCGGGGTGGTGGACATCCCCAATTCGTGCGCCACGGTGTACCTGCCCACGGAGATCTTCGACGTGGACATCCGTCCCTCCGCCAGCGGCCCCATGCAGGTGGACCCGGGCATGGGCGCCCCGCGGGCGATGAACCCGGGCTGATCCCGCCACGGCCCCGCGCGGACGACGCCGCTGGGTCGCCTCTCGCAGGTGAGTGCACTTCCGCCACGGGAACCGAAGTTTCCCGCCGGTGGAAGTGCACTCGCATGTCTAACGGGAGACCCCCTCAGTTTTGTGCAGCGGCCGCCAGGTGCTCCTGGATCTCCGCCGGCACCTCGTCCGGGCGCTCCTCCACCATGAAGTGCCCGGTGGGAACCGCCCGGCCGGTGATGCGCGGCAACCACGGCCGCCACGCCTCCAGCGGATCCGTCTGGGCACCCACCACGCCGTTGCTGCCCCAGAGCAGCAGGGCGGGGAGGTCGCGGGAGGTGCCGCGGTCGGCGTCGTCGTGCTCCCGATCCACCCCGGCGGCTGCGGCGTAGTCCGCGCACCACGCGGCCACGACGGACGGGTTCCGGGCGGCGGCCTCGTAGGCGACGAGCGCCTCGGGGTCGAACGTGTCCGGGGAACCGGGAGTGCCATTGAGTCCCCCGAGGGCCGCGTGCAGGAACGTGAGGGGCTCGGCGCTGATGAGCCCCTGCGGCATGGGTGCTGGCTGGGCCAGGAACAGCCAGTGGTAGTACCGGATGGCCAGCCAGTCGTCCATGAGCTCCCACACGGCGGGGGTGGGGAGGATGTCCAGCAGCGCCACGGAGCGCACGGCGTCCGGGGCGTCCAGAGTCATGCGGTGGGCGGTGCGGGCGCCGCGGTCGTGGGCCACCACGTGGAAGGACTCGTGGCCCAGGTGGCGCATCACGGCCACCATGTCCGCGGCCATGGCCCGGAAGCTGAAGTCCTCACTGGCCGCGGTGGATTCTCCGTAGCCGCGCAGGTCCGCGACGACCATGCGGTGGTCCCGCGCGAGGGCCGGACCCAGGCGGTGCCACATGGCGTGGGTCTGCGGGAAGCCGTGCAGCAGCAGGAGCGGCTCGCCCCGCCCGGCGGTCCGCACGTGGATGGTGGCCCCGGGGACCGGGATGCGGTGGGTCTCGAAGTTCTCGAACATGGGGCCATTGTGCGCGCCCCAGGTGGGAGACCATCCATGCAGCCGGGCCCGCGCCACCAGGACCGTCAATACGTTCGAGGCGGGATGCCGCACGGCTGCGGTCGGAGCAGCACCGCGAGACGGCCGACGACGTCCCGTGGGCCTGGGTTGTCGGAGCTCTACTCCCCCTCGAACGGCCAGCCGTGGGCCTCGAGCATCGCGCGGATGCGTGCGAGCTCCTCGGGCTTGGGCTCGTCCTCCGTGGCGCGCTGGATGGCGGCGCGGGCGTCCGCCTCGGAGGGCGCCACCCCCTGCTCGCGGGCGTCGTGGGCGAGCTGGTCCGCGATCGCGGCCATGTCCTCGTCGTTGAGCTGCGGGCGCAGCACGGCGAGCACGGGCAGGTAGTCCTGCGCGGGTACCCCGTTGGGGTAGTCGGCGCGCAGCCAGTTCATCACCCGGGCCACGTAGCCCGGCTGCCGGGGTGGTTCGTCCTGGCTCGCGCCCACCAGGGGCCACCCGGCGCGCGCGAGCTCCGCGGCGACGTCGCCCAGCTGTTCCGCGGAGGCCGCGGCGGGCCCCAGAAGGTCTCCCGCCGGGATGCCCAGGGTCTCGAGCAGCCGCTCGGTGCGGTGAGGGCCCACCGTGCGGGCCAGCAGCTCCGCGAGCGCCACGTGCTGCTCCGGGGGAACACCGTGGGGGTAGGCGGCGCGAATGTGGTCGAGTGCCGCATCGAAGGTCATCATCCGAACACCGAGATCCCTAGGTAGTGGTCCAAGCTCTTGCGGGTGATCCACAGGACCCCGATCACCACGGCAGCGAGCACGATCGCAAAGCAGAGTACCGCCCCGGCGAGCGCCAGGGGTTTGCGGCGGGCGGCGCCGTCCGGGCCGGGCCCGGGGGTGGCCCGGCTCCACAGGGTGATGCCCACCGTGAACAGCGCGGGCAGTCCCGCCCCGAAGCACAGCCCGGCGAGCAGCACGGCGAGGACAGATCGGGCCATCTCGACAATCATCAGCGGGCCACCTCCTGGGTGTCGGCGCGGTCGGAGTCGGCGGGGACCACGGAGTGCGTGTCCTCGTCCCAGTCAGCGTTCACGTTGTGACGGTCCACCTTCTGGTGCCGGGACCGCGCGAAGATCACGGCGGAGGCCACCGCCAGCAGCAGGAAGATCACCACGGCGCCGGACAGCCCGCCCACGGCCCGAGCGGTGATGAAGCACACCGCACCCACCACGGCCGCGGCGGGCAGGGTGAGCAGCCACCCCACGACCATGCGCCCGGCCACACCCCACCGCACGCGCGCGCCGGGCTTGCCCACGCCCGAGCCCAGGATGGAACCGGTGGCCACGTGCGTGGTGGACAGCGCCATGCCGAAGTGGCTGGAGGTCAGGATGATGGCCGCCGAGGATGCCTCGGCCGCCATCCCCTGCGGCGGTTCGATCTCCACAAGGCCCTTGCCGAGCGTGCGGATCACGCGCCATCCGCCCAGGTACGTGCCCAGGGCGATGGCCACCGCGCAGCTCACGATGATCCACACCGGCAGCCCGCTGCTCTCGATTCCCTGGACGCTGAGGCTGCCGTGGGCGATCAGCGCCAGGGCGATCACGCCCATGGTCTTCTGCGCGTCACCGGTGCCGTGGGCCAGGGACACCAGCGACGCCGTTCCCACCTGTCCCCAGCGGAACCCCCGGTCCCGGTGCCCCTGGGACGCCGCGCGGCCGATGAGGTACACCAGGGCGGTGCCCACGGCGGCCACGCACCCGGCGATGAACGGCGCCAGCGCGGCCGGGACGAGGATCTTCTGGACCACACCGGCCCAGTTCACGCCCGCCACGCCCAGGGAGGCGAGCCCGGCCCCGATCAGCCCGCCGAACAGCGCGTGGGAGGAGCTGGAGGGCAGCCCGAACAGCCACGTGGCCAGGTTCCAGAGGATGCCCCCGATCAGCCCGGAGAAGATGAGGGTCAGCGCAATGGTGGGGTCCAGCCCGGAGACGAGCCCGCCGTCCTTGGTCTGGATGAGCAGCACGTCCCTGGTGACCGTGGTGGCCACTTCCACCGACAGGAACGCGCCCACCAGGTTCAGCACCGCGGACAGGGCCACCGCGGTGCGGGGCTTGAGCGCCCCGGTGGCGATGGAGGTGGCCATCGCGTTTCCGGTGTCGTGGAATCCGTTGGTGAAGTCGAAGGCCAGAGCGGTCACGACCACCAGGCCCAGGATCACCAGTTCAGCTGTCATGGTCCCAGAATGACGGCCCCGGGCGCCGCACACCAAACTCGCCCCCAGGACGGCCCAGATGAGCATGCGACGGGCAACCAGTTCATGCACACGAACAGGAGCGTTGGGCGCGTCTGAACCCGGGAGCATGCTCTCCCCATGACCTCTGACTCCCACCACGGACCGGGCTCCGGCGAGACCTGGCACGAGCGCTCCCCGGCCACGGGAACCGGCGAGCTGCCCATCCTCAGCCCGCGTCCGGATCCCCAGACCCACCGGGGCTACGCCCACGGCACGGATCCGCGGCGGTGGCGGATCCTGGCGGTGCTGCTCGTGGCCATCTTCATGTCCCTGGTGGCCGTGAGCATCATCAACGTGGGGCTGCCCTCCATCCAGGAGGGGCTGGGCGCCTCCGAGTCCCAACTGCAGTGGATCCTCTCCGGCTACGCACTGACTTTCGGTGTGGTCTTGGTGGCGGGCGGCCGCGCCGGGGACGTGTTCGGGCGCGGGTTCCTGTGGATGCTCGGGGTGGCCATCTTCACGCTGTCCTCGATCGCCGCGGGCCTGGCCCCGGATCCCACCATGCTGATCGTGGCGCGCTTCGTGCAGGGGGTGGGCTCCGGGCTGCTCAACCCGCAGGGCGTGGCCATGATCCAGCAGTACTTCAAGGGCGCGGAGCGCGGGAAGGCGTTCGGCATGCTGGGCAGCGCCGTGGGTGTCTCCGTGGCCATCGGCCCGGTCCTGGGAGGTCTGCTGATCCAGACGGGCGGCGCGGCCGAGGGGTGGCGATGGCTGTTCGTGGTGAACGTCCCCGTGGGCGTCGTCGCGCTCGTGCTCGCGTTCCTGTGGTTCCCCCGCCCGCTGCTGCGCAGGCCCGAGGGCACCACCATCCGCCACGCCCTGCGGGAGATGGACCCCACGGGCGCGGTGCTGCTGGGCACCGCCCTGCTGGCCACCCTGCTTCCGTTCATCGAGACCGGCTCCCCCGGCTCGAGCCCGTGGGTGTGGGCCCTGCTCGCGGTCGCCGCCGTGTTCCTGGCCCTGTGGATCGTGTGGGAGAAGCACTTCAAGGCCTCCGGGCACCAGCCCATGGTGGACCTGGACATTTTCAAGGTCAGCAGCTTCCTCAACGGCACCCTGCTGATCTCGCTGTACTTCCTGGGCATCACGAGCGTGTGGGTGCTTGTCACCCTCTACATGCAGCAGGGGCTCGGCCACACCGCGCTTGCCGCCGGCTGCGTGGGCCTGCTCAATGCCTTCGCGAGCGCGGTGGCCTCCAACCTTGCCGGCAGCCGCGTGAACCGGATGGGCCGCAAGATCGTGGTGCTCGGCATGCTCAGCGTGGTCGTGGGCCTGCTGCTGAGCATGGCGGTGATCCTGCTGCACGACTCATGGCACATCAGCGAGTGGTGGCTCGTGCTCACCCTGGGCTTCGTGGGTTTCGGCCAGGGCGCCGTGGTGAGCCCCAACCAGACACTCACGCTCGCGGAGGTGCCGCTCGAGTACGCGGGCAGCGCCGGTGGCGTGATGCAGACCGGCCAGCGCGTGGGCACCGCCGTGGGCATCGCCATGATCACCGCGGTGGCGTACGGAGTGATCGCCGACCAGGGCTGGTCCGTGGGCATCGCGGCGGGACTGGGCGTTGTGGTGCTCGTGGTGCTCGTCGCCCTGGCCGTGGCCCTGCGGGACATGCGCCACCGCGCCCGGCAGGACTCCCGCGCCTGAGTCACGGCGCACACACCACGACGCCGCCGGAGCGCTCACCCCCCCGGTGGGCCCACGCTCCGCACCGTTCCGGTGGTACGACGACGCCGCCGCGCCCTCCCTGCCCCGGCCCCCGGCAGGCGGGAGCGTGGGGCGCAGAGGTGGCGCGGCGGCGTCGTGAACGGGAACGCCTGCCGGGTCAGCCCTTCTTAAGGGTGATCTGCCAGCTGGCGTCGCCCTTCTCCACGAAGTCGGTGACCTCGTGGCCGTCCGTGGCCGCCCACTGCGGAATGGCCTCGGTGGCCTGGGTGCAGTCGAAGTCGATCACCAGGTGGTCACCGGTCTGCAGGGTCTGCATGACATCCTTGGCCTCGATCAACGGGAACGGGCACACGGCACCGAGCGAGTCCAAGGCGTAGTAGCCGTCGCCCAGGCCTGTGAGCTTCTTCGACGGTGCACCTGCCGGGTCCTTGACCATGAGCGCGGTGGGTGCCGCGGCGAAGCCCGAGAACACGTTCGCACCCGAGGTGCGGGGAGCGCCCGCGGTGGGGGCGGCGTCGATCGAGTTGTCGTCCGGTGCGGTGGCGCCCACCGTGTGGTCCAGGCTCTGAGCAGTGGAGTAGGTGCCGTCTTCGCCGGTGGCGGGCTGCGTAACGGTGGGCTTGAGCCAGATCCTGGTGGCCGCGGCCACGCCCAGGGCAATGAACAGCAGCGCGATCCAACCCTGGAACGTGAACAGGCTGGTCTGGACCATGCCGTTGCCCACTGTGCAGCCACCGGCCAGGGCCGCACCCACACCCATGAGCAGGCCGCCCGCGATGGAGCGCACCGTGGTGGTGGCGTCCGGGACGCGCACGCGGAACTCACCCGTGGACTTGGCGGCGATGAACGAGCCCACCAGGATGCCGAGCACGAGCATCACGCCCCAGTCCAGCTTCCCGTCCGCTCCGGTGACCAGGAAGTTCAGCAGGTTGGCGGTGGGAGTGGTGATGCCCAACCCGTCATTGCGGCCGGTCGCGGCGGACAGCGGCCACGCGATGACGCCGATCAGACCCACGAGCGCGCCGGCGGTGTAGACGTGCAGGGGCTTCTTCCATGCGGGACGGCTGTTCAGCCGTGCGGGCTTCACGGTGTTCTTCTCGCGGTTGAGGAAGTGGCGCACCATCACACCGGTGACCGCGGCCAGGACGATCACGAACAGCCACGGGGAGACGCCCAGGGCACTGGGGATGGTGGTGAGCCCGGTGTCCCACTGCTTCATGCCGGAGTTGAAGCCCTTGAGCACGCCGGTCTTCATGGCCGACGCGGACAGCGCGTACATGGCCAGCGCAATCCAGGAGCCCACCAGCCCCTCACCCGAGCGGTACCACGTGCCGGAGGCGCAGCCACCGGCCAGGATGATCCCCACCCCGAACATGAACCCGCCCACGACCACGGCCAACGGCATGAACGAGGGGTAGTCGGGGGAGATCACCCCGAGGGTGGTGAGCGCAGCGAGCCCCACGGCGTGCACCGTGATCACCACGAGCAGAGCCGTGAACGTGCGCCACGAGCGCTGCAGGAAGATGTCCCGCAGCATGCCCGTCACGCAGAAGCGCCCGCGCTGCATCACGATGCCGAGCACGGCACCGAGGACGAGTCCGGAAAGGATCATGAGTGTGTACCTGGTTCCTGTGCGCCCGGGAGAGCGCACGTGTCAGAAATGGTTGACGAGGGAAGGACCACTACTGAACTACGCTCGGGCGCCGAGGTCCAGGGAGGTGTCACACGGCGCAACAGTGGGCCCAAGTTTGCTGCCCGAGTCGACGTTCCAGACTGAGGTATGCAGTCCACCCCCCCCGCACCACCCCCGAGCAGGCTCCCGGCGACCACAACGGCGTCGTGATCCCCACGGACACGCCTTTTGGGATCAGGTGCACCGGCGGGTCCACCGCGCCCGCGTGGTCCGGGGCGTTTGCCAACAACTGTGCCACCCAGCTGATCGGGGGCGATGACTCAAGCCGATCACCCGGAGCAAAACTGAGGTTTTGTCGGCCATGATGAGAGGCCCCTGCTCAACACCGCCTTGAGCGCCTCCCCCACCCGCCCCACCGACATCGGCACCTGCCCGAACACCGCTCTGGGGATCGGGCAGCGGCACAACTCCGCCGTGCGGGACTCGTCCCAGTCCACGTAGACGTACCAGCCGCCACCCTCCCGGGGCTCGGCGGGGTCGGCCTCCACACCATCCACCTCGAACGCCGTCCGCCGCACCCTCCCCACCGCGCACAGCTCCTGCCGTTTGGACAGGTACGCCCAGATCACGTCCCCGGACTTCATGGTGCGGAAGCCCGTGCGCAGGCACCAGCGGTCGATGGGCTGCGAGCGCCCGATGGCCTCCCACACCTCGGTCGCGTCCTCACGGGTGCGCCAGTCCGCGGGCATGTGCTCCGCGTGCGATGCGGGGTTGATCGGCAGGAACCAGTGGACGTCCTCGCTCATCCTCGCCCCACCCACGAGTCCGCGGAGCCGTCCGCCAGCAGCGCGTCGTACCCCTCCCGGTACGTGGGGTACCGCCACTCCTCGCGGGGCACCAGGGCGTGCACCAGCTCCCCGTCCACGATCTTCCCGAGCGGCCCCTCCCCCGGCCCGGAGTCGTCCGGGGGCACGGGCACGCCCAGCCGGTGCGCGAGGTGCGCGGCCACGTCACCCAGCAGGGCGGCGTCGTGGTCCACGGCGTGCAGCAGCCGCGGGAGCCGGCAAGCAGCCGACGACGCCGCCGCGCCGCCTCCCCCCGCGACCGTCCCGTTCTGCGGGACGTCCGTTCGCGCACTCTCTGCAACACCGCCCCCACCGGTGGTCAACGCCCGCTCGCCCGCCACGGTGCCACGCTCCAGCAGCGTGGCCAGGACCGTCACGAGGTCGTCCCGGTGGATGCGGTTGGTCACCCGCCGGTGGGCCAGGGGCGCCCCGCGGCGCACGCGCTCGACCATGGACGTGCGCCCCGGTCCGTAGATACCCGCGGGCCGCACGATCACGAGGTCCGGGAACAGCTGCCCGGCCAGCTCCTCCGCTGCAAGCAGCACGCGGGCCGTGGGCCGCTGCGGGTCCGGCGGCGTGGACTCGGTGACGCGTTCGCCGTCGCCGCCGCCCAGCACCCCCGTGGAGGACACCAGGACCACGAGTGGCTCCTGCTCCCCGAGCGCGCGCCGCAGCCCACGCAGGCCGCCCAGGTAGGTGTGCTCGTACCCGGCGACGTCGTGGCCGTCCGCCGTGAGGGTGACCACCACGGCGTCGACCGCGGGAAGCTTCGTGCCCGCGGGGTCGGTGAGGTCCAGCGAGAGCCCGGTGAGCGGGGCGGGCAGCCGCTGCGCGTGACGGCGCACGCCCGTGGCCTTCCACCCCTTCTCCACCAGTCGCAGTCCGAGCGCGGTTCCCACGTCCCCGCAACCGGCCAGTAGAACGCGTCGTGATTTCGTCCCAGTCATGCCCCCACCCTGCCACGCGGCTCCGCGCGGACCACACCGCAGGGTGTCGAACAAAATGTCGTCACCCCACTTATCACCGCTCCGGGAACGGGCTACGCTGGGAAATCCCAAGCCTCGCATCACCTCGTCGGCCCTCCGGGCCTGAATGGAGATCGCACCATGATCATGAAGACCCTGCACGACGCCGGTATCCGCTCCGAGTACGCCTACACCGCAGGCATGGGCTCGATCGCCCTGTCCTTCGTGTCGTGGGGAATCTCGCGCCTCAAGAGCGACGACTCCAAGGCCCAGTCGGACCGTTGGGGCATCTTCGTGGGCCACTGGGCGCCCACCTTCATGAGCGTGGGCCTGGCTCTCGCCCAGTACGAGCAGACCCTCGAGAACAAGAAGAAGTAGCCACCGACCCCGCAGCCACTCGGCGCAGAAGAACCGCCCCGCACCTTCCTGGTGCGGGGCGGTTCGCCTGTCAGCGGCTGCCCGGTGCGGTGCTCAGTGCCCGTAGCCCTGGGACTGCTCCTCCGTGCCGGCCTGCTCCTCGAAGAACTCCTGCTGCTCCTGGGTGTTCGCCTGCTCGGCGGCCTTCTGGCGCTGCTCGTCGGTGTCCACCTGGCTGACCGACTCGGTGTTCTCGTCCTGCGGGTTCTTGCCCATGGCTGCGCTCCTTCGCGGTTGCGTGGTGCGCCGCCCCGAGCTCCGCGGCCCGGACGACGGCGCCGTGCCCCGAGCATCCTCACCTCACCGGGTCGTGTCAATGGGGGCGATGCCGCCCGTTCGCCACGGGGCGTCCGCGAGCGCGCGCTGCACCCACACCGTCACAGGCCCAGGGGCCCACGCACCCACACCGCGGATCTCCCCCACGGGTTGGGCACCCCGCAGGGCGTTGGTCACGAACACCTCCGACGCCCCAGCGAGGTCCGTGAGAGTGACTTCCTGTTCACGGACCTCGTACCCGGCGGCCCGCAGGGTCGAGAGCACCCGGGCGCGCATCACCCCGGGCAGGATCCGGCTGTCAACGGGCGGGGTGGTGACCACGCCACCGCGCACCACGAACACATTTGCACGCCCGGTCTCCAGCACCGTGCCGTCCTGGTCCACCAGCAGCGGGTCGCACACCGGGGACCACGGACCGGGTGTCGTGTCCAGGGCGCGGCGGTCCGCCCACTTGTGGCACCCCCACCCGCCGGGCACCACCACCGGGCGCAGCACCCACGGATCCACGGGAGGGGCCGCGCCGGGAGGGTTCAGCGGGGCGTGGGTCATCTCGAGACACAGACTCCCCGCGTCCGGAACCGCCGTGATCCGTAGCCGGTGCGGGCCATCCAATCCGGCGGCACGCTGGAGGACCTGTTTCGCCAGCGCGCCCGGCAGCTCATGGGAGAAGCACGCCCGCACGCTGCTCCCGAGCCTTGCCAGGTGCTCCACCAGCTGCTCGGGGCGCCCCTCGCGGACGAGCATCGTGGTGAAGACCCCCAGGGAGGGATCGGGGGTCGAGCGGATCATGGGCGCGTCCCGCAGCGAGGCTGCCGCGCGCGACGGCGCCCCACTGCCTCCCACGCACGCCGGGGGCGCCACCTCCGAGGACTCCGCGTGCTCACGCCACTCCCGGGACAGCTCGGACCCGAAGTGGGCGCCGACCGCATCCAGCAGCGGGGCGGCCTTCACGAGGGTCTCGAACGCCTCCCCGTCCGGGTCCGAGTCAGCAATGATCCCGCCGCCCACACCCAGGCGCACCGTGGCGCCCGAGAACTCGAACGTACGGATGGCCACGTTCATGGCCAGCCCCGCCACGGGGCTCGCGTACCCGATCCCACCGGTGTAGACGCCCCGTGCGGTGGTCTCCAGGGCGTTGATGATCTCGGTGGCCCTGACCTTCGGCGCCCCCGTGCACGAACCGGGCGGAAACGTGGAACGCAGCAGGGCGGCGTCGTCGAGCCCGGGGCGCAGCGTGCCGTGGACATCCGCGACCAGGTGGTGGACGCCCGTGTGCGGCTCCACGCGCGGCACGGCGGGGCTCAGCACGGAGCCGGGGACGCACACGCGGGAGAGGTCGTTGCGCATGAGGTCCACGATCATCACGTTCTCCGCGCGATTCTTGGCGGAGGCGTGCAGCTCGCGGGGGTCCGAGTCCGCGGGCGCGGTGCCCTTGATCGGGGACGTGAGCACGGCGGTGCCCGTCCGACGCAGGTAGAGCTCGGGCGAGAAGCTGGCCACCGCGCCGCCCGGCACGCGCAAGAACCCGGCGAAACGCGGCCGCAGCCGCTCGTACCCGGCGCAGAACAGGTCCAGTGGGTCACCGTCGAATGCCGCTGTGAGCTCTCGGCAGATGTTCGCCTGGAAGATGTCCCCGTCCCGGATGTGCGCCAGCGCGCGCCGCACCGCCTTGGCGTGGGCCGCGCCAGTCACGGCGGCCTCGAACGGCCCGCACCGGTACGAGCGCGGCGCGGACGCCCCGGACGATGACGCCGGGCCGGCCCCGAGCGCCCGCTCCACCGCCGCGATTGTCTCAGCCACCCGGGCAGGGTCCGCACCGGGCAGGGACTCACAGAACCAGCGGTCCGCAGCGCTGTCGTGCACCAGGACGTGGTCGTAGCGCGCCAGGTGGTGCTCCGGCAGACCGCCCGAGTGCGGAGGTGCGGGCGGGAGCGACTCGAGGCGGCGCGAGAGCTGGTAGCCGAGGTAGCCGATCCACCCGCCGCCGAACCGGGCGGGGTTTTCAACGGTGCGTTCGGCGGAGGCGCGGGCCGGGGCGGCGACACCGCGCCGGCCCCCGCCCGCGCTGGGCGGTGCGGCACCCTCCGCAGTGCGCGCGGCGGCGTCGTCCCCGGAACCCAGTGCGACGAACGGGTCCTCGTCCGCACCCAGCACGCGCGTGGGCCGGATGCCGACCACCGCGTCCCCGTGCATCCAGTCCTCGAGCAGTGCCGCAAGCCCGGGCTCGTCGCGCAGCGCACGCAGCATCTGCACGGGACTCACGCGGGGCGGCAGGGCGGTGCGGGGCACGGGTTCCTCTCGAAGGCGGGGGCTGGCCGAGCCCATGATACGAACCCGCCGCCCCTCGCGGGTGCGCGGGGCGGCGGGTTCGACGAGGCAGAGGCGGGTGGCAGCGGCGTCGCCGTCCCGGGCCGCACCCGCGCGCTCAGTCCTCGGAGGCGGCCTCCAGGGCGGAGGCGTGGTGCGCGGCCTGCGAGCCGGTCTTCTCCGACTCGACCACGTGCACCGGATCGTCGTCCGTGGCCTTGAACGTCTGGCCCTTGAACTCGAACTCGTCCGTGTGCGTGGACCGGACCGTCCCCTGGGTGGGCCCCTGCGGGGTGTTCCACTGGACGCGGTCGCCCGTGCTGAACGCCATGGTGTGCCTCTCCTCAGTGGTGCGCGGTGATCAGATCTTCACGACCATCTTGCCGGTGTTCGCGCCCTTCATCATGTCGATGAAGGCGTCCACGGCGTGGTCCAGGCCCTCCACCACGGTCTCGTCGTAGGCGATCTTTCCGGAGGTGAACCACTCGGTCATCCGGGAGGTGTACTCCTCGGTGACGTCCCAGTGGTCACCCATGGTGAAGCCTTCGAGCATGAGCGAGTTCTTGATGATGTTGCCCATGTTGTCCGGACCGCAGGGGCGCTCGGTGGAGTTGTACTGGCTGATCGCGCCGCACACCGCCACCCGGCCGTGCCGGTTCAGCACGTCGAGGGCCGCCTCGAGGTGATCGCCGCCCACGTTGTCGTAGTAGACGTCCACGCCGTCCTCGCCCACGGCCTTCGCGAGCTGCTCACGAATGGGGGCGTCCTTGTAGTTGAGCACCGCGTCGAAGCCGTACTTCTCGGTGAGCAGCTTCGCCTTCTCGTCCGAACCGGCGGAACCGATCACGTAGGAGGCGCCCAGCTGCTTGGCGATCTGACCGGCCGCGGAGCCCACGGCACCGGCCGCACCGGAGACGAACACGCGGTCGCCCTCCTTGAGCCCGGCAATGCGGGTGAGTCCGGTGTAGGCGGTCATGCCCGTCATCCCCAGGATGCCCAGGTACACGGACAGCGGGGTGTCCGGGAGCTCCTGGATGGCGGTGAACTCGTCCGCGGCGCCCTGTGCGAGGTCCCGCCAACCGTACTGGTGCAGCACAGGAGTGCCCTCGGGCAGCTTCTCGGAGCGGGACTCGACCACGCGGCCCACGGCGCCGCCGGTCATGGTCTCGTTCAGCGCGAACGGCGGCACGTAGCTCTTCTCGTCCCGCATGCGGCCGCGCATGTAGGGGTCTACGGAGATGAACTCGTTGCGCACGCGCACCTGGCCGTCCTGCAGCTCGGACAGCTCCGCGGTCTCGGTGCGGAAGTTCTCGGGCTCGGGCCACCCCTCCGGGCGGGAGACGAGCTGGATCTGGGTGCTGGTGGAATCGTTGGTAGCCATGTCTGCATCGTGGCACGCCCAGACGTTTGCCGCAGCAAGGATTCGCGTGGAGTGGACGGGTAGGAAATCGGGAATAACCGATTGATGGCTTCTGACGCACATCTGGCGGTGCCTGTCCCGTGCGCACCGCGCCCGCGGTGACGGCTCCCGGGACGCGAGCGGGCGGTGTCATCGTCCATCCCCGCGACACTGCCCCCGGGCGACGACGCCGCCCGTCCAGCGCGCACCACAGCGCCCAGCAACGCTCCAAGCGGTTGGGTGCGAGGAAACCGTGAGGATCCGCAGGGTGCGCGTATGGGTTCCGTGAGGGGGCCTCCCCCGGCGGCGGGGGCGGGCGTCTACTGAGGTTCTGCACCCAGGGAGGGTGCGGCGGCCGTGATCCTGCGGCCGGTGATCTCCGATCGGAGCCAGCAGTGCTTGATGTGGTGTACGTCCTGGGCGTGGTCGCCCTGTTCATGGTCGTGGTGATGGTGGGCAAGGCGGTGGACAAGCTGTGATCGTGCTCAGCGGCATCGCGTTCGTCCTGGGCGTCGCGGCGATCGCGTACCTGGTCTTCGCCCTTGTGAACCCGGAGAGATTCTGATGGAGTGGGTTCCCTTCCTCGCGTCCCTGGGCACCCTGGTGCTGGCCCTCGCGCTGGCCTACCGGCCCCTGGGCGACTACATGGCGTGGGTCTTCCAGACCCGCACGCACTGGGCCCCGGAACGGGTCCTTTACAGGCTGACCGGCGTGGCCGCGGACCAGGAGCAGTCCTGGCAGGCGTACCTGCGCTCGGTGCTGTACTTCTCCCTGGCGGGCGTGCTGCTGCTGTACCTGCTGCAGCGCACCCAGCAGTGGCTGCCGTTCTCCACGGGCGCGGACAACCCGGAGCCGGGGGTCGCGTTCAACACGGCCATCTCCTTCGTGACCAACACCAACTGGCAGGCGTACTCGGGTGAGAACCTCGCGTACACCGTGCAGTTCGCGGGCCTGGCGGTGCAGAACTTCGTCTCCGCCGCCACGGGCATCGCGGTGTCCGTGGCCCTGGTGCGCGGCTTCGCGTACCGGCGCAGCGGCACCATCGGCAACTTCTGGGTGGACCTCACCCGCACCACCGCGCGCGTGCTGCTGCCGCTGTCGGTGCTGGGCGCGCTGGCGCTGATCGCGGGCGGTGTGGTGCAGAACTTCGACGGCTTCACGGACGTCACCACCGTGGCCGGCGGAACCCAGTCCATCCCGGGCGGGCCCGTGGCCTCCCAGGAGGTCATCAAGGAGCTGGGCACCAACGGCGGCGGCTTCTACAACGCCAACGCCTCCCACCCCTTCGAGAACCCCACCGGGTGGACCAGCCTCTTCGAGTGCTTCCTGATCCTGGTGATCCCGTTCGCCCTGCCCCGCACGTTCGGGCGACTGGTGGGCGACAACCGCCAGGGCTACGCGATCCTCGCGGTCATGGGCGTGCTGTACCTGGCCTCGGTGTTCGCACTCGCCGCGTTCGAGTCCGCCGGGCAGGGCACCGCGCCCGAGCTCGCGGGTGGTCCCATGGAGGGCAAGGAAGCCCGCTTCGGCATCCCCCAGTCCGTGATCTTCGCGGCCACCACCACGCTGACCTCCACGGGTGCGGTGAACTCGATGCACGACTCCTACACCGCCCTGGGCGGGATGGTCCCCATGCTCAACATGCTCCTGGGTGAGGTGGCCCCCGGCGGTGTGGGCTCCGGGCTGTACGGGATGCTCGTGATCGCGGTGATCGCCGTGTTCGTGGCCGGGCTGCTGGTGGGGCGCACCCCCGAGTACCTGGGCAAGAAGATCGGCCCCCGCGAGATGAAGCTCGCAAGCCTCTACATCCTGGTGATGCCCGTGCTGGTGCTCGCCGGGGTGGGCCTGAGCTTCGGGATCCCCGCCCTGCGGGACAGCATCGAGAACGAGTCGCTGACCAACACCGGCCCGCACGGGCTCTCCGAGGTGCTGTACGCGTTCGCGTCCGGCGCCAACAACAACGGCTCGGCCTTCGCGGGCCTCACCGCGGACACCCCCTGGCTCACCGCCGCGATCGGCGTGGCCATGCTGTTCGGCCGGTTCATCCCGATCGCCCTGGTGCTGGCCCTGGCCGGTTCCCTCGCGGCGCAGGAGAAGGTCCCCGCCACTGCGGGCACCCTGCCCACGCACCGGCCCCTGTTCGTGGGGCTCACCGCAGGCACCGCGGTCCTGGTGACCGCCCTCGTGTTCTTCCCCGTTCTCACGCTGGGTCCCCTGGCAGAAGGTCTGATGCAGTCATGAGCACCACCGTCACCGAAGCACGCCCCGAGGCCCCCGCGGCCCGGACGGCCGCACCCCGCAAGACGCTCACGTGGCAGCAGCTGCGCGAGGCCCTGCCCGGCGCCGTGCGCAAGCTCGACCCCCGCACCCAGTGGCACAACCCCGTGATGTTCATCGTGTGGGTGGGTGCCGTGGTCACCACGGTGTTCGCCGTGGCGGAGCTGTTCACCGGCGGCGCGCAGGACTCCGGCGGCACCGCCGTGCCCGGCGCGTTCACGTGGGCGATCGCCGTGTGGCTGTGGCTCACCGTTGTATTCGCGAACCTTGCGGAGTCCATCGCGGAGGGCCGCGGCAAGGCCCAGGCGGAGTCTCTGCGCCAGACGCGCACCAGCACCACCGCGCACCGCGTGCGGGACTACGACGACGCCGCGGACCCGGGTGCCCAGCGCGCGGCCACCGAGGAGGCGTCCTCGGCGGACCTCACCCTGGGTGACGTGGTGGTGGTCTCCGCGGGCGAGCTGATCCCCGGGGACGGGGACATCGTGTGGGGCATCGCGAGCGTGGACGAGTCCGCGATCACCGGCGAGTCCGCCCCCGTGGTGCGCGAGTCTGACGGGGACCGCTCCGCGGTGACCGGCGGCACGCGCGTGCTCTCGGACCGGATCGTCGTGCGGATCACCTCCAAGCCCGGTGAGACGTTCGTGGACCGGATGATCTCCCTGGTGGAGGGCGCCGCCCGCCAGCGCACCCCCAACGAGATCGCCCTGAACATCCTGCTGGCGTCCCTGTCCATCGTGTTCGTGGTGGTCACACTGACCCTGAACCCGATCGCCTCCTACCCCGCGAGCCCCGCGAGCGTGACGGTGCTGATCGCGCTGCTCGTGTGCCTGATCCCCACGACCATCGGCGCGCTGCTCTCCGCGATCGGCATCGCGGGCATGGACCGGCTGGTGCAGCGCAACGTGCTGGCCATGTCCGGGCGCGCTGTGGAGGCCGCCGGTGACGTGACCACCCTGCTGCTCGACAAGACCGGCACCATCACGTACGGCAACCGCCGCGCCACCGCGTTCGTCCCGCTCACCGGGGTGGCCGAGGAGGAGCTCGTGCACGCCGCGGCGCTCTCGTCCCTGGCGGACCCCACGCCCGAGGGCTCCTCGATCGTGGACCTGGCCCGCGAGCGCGGGGCGAGCCTCGAGCAGGAGGCCGCGGGCGACGTCGTGCCCTTCACGGCGCAGACGCGCATGTCCGGGCTGGACCTGCCGGGCGGCTCGCAGATCCGCAAGGGCGCGGGCTCCGCGATCGTCGCCTGGCTCGCGGAGGACGGCGCGCAGCCGGACGACGCCGCCCGGGGTGAGCTCCAGGAGCGCGTCACCGAGATTTCCCGCTCGGGCGGCACCCCGCTGGTGGTGGCGCACAAGCGGGCCGACGGCGCGGCGCGCGTGCTCGGCGTGGTGCACCTCAAGGACGTGGTCAAGGAGGGGCTCACCGAGCGCTTCGCGCAGCTGCGGGCCATGGGCATCCGCACCGTGATGGTCACGGGTGACAACCCCCTGACCGCCGCGGCCATCGCGCAGGAGGCCGGCGTGGACGACTACCTCGCCGAGGCCACCCCGGAACAGAAGCTCGCCTACATCCGCACGGAGCAGGAGGGCGGGAACCTCGTGGCCATGACCGGGGACGGCACCAACGACGCCCCCGCGCTGGCCCAGGCGGACGTGGGCGTGGCCATGAACACCGGCACCTCCGCGGCCAAGGAGGCCGGGAACATGGTGGACCTGGACTCGGACCCCACCAAGCTCATCGACATCGTGGCGATCGGCAAGCAGCTGCTCATCACCCGCGGCGCGCTCACCACGTTCTCGATCGCCAACGACATCGCCAAGTACTTCGCGATCATCCCCGCGATCTTCATCGGGGTGTTCCCGGGGCTCGCGGTGCTCAACGTGATGGGCCTGCACTCACCGGCCTCCGCGGTGCTCTCGGCGGTGATCTTCAACGCGATCGTGATCGTGTTCCTGGTCCCGCTGGCCCTGCGCGGCGTGAAGTACCGGCCCATGAACGCGTCCAAGACCCTGGGGCGCAACCTCGCGGTCTACGGGCTGGGCGGGATCATCACACCCTTCCTGGGGATCTGGCTGATCGACCTGGTGGTCCGGCTGATCCCGGGCTTCTGACCCGCCCCCGAACGCGCCGCCCGCCACCTCGCGAGCCGTCGGCGGGCGGGGCACCACCGCACCACCGCACCACCGCACCGCAACATCCCACCCCGCACCACAAAGTTTTCGAGTCGTCGAGAAAGAAGCGATCGTCATGAGCATTGCCGCACACTCCTCCGGGCGCACCATGTCGGTGGCCGTCCGCACCCTGATCGTGCTCACCCTGCTGCTGGGCGTGGGCTACACCGCGGTGGTCACCGGGCTCGGGTACCTCGCGTTCCCCGAGCAGAGCCACGGGTCCATGATGACGGACGGCAACGGTGAGGTCCGGGGGTCCTCACTGATCGGGCAGTCCTTCACGGACGCGGACGGCAAGCCCCTGCCGCAGTACTTCCAGCCCCGCCCCTCGGCGGCCGGGGACGCGGGGTACGACGCGGCGTCGTCCTCCGGCACCAACTGGGGCCCTGAGAACGGGAACCTGGTGGAGGCCATCACCCAGCGCAAGCAGGCCATCGCGGAGCTCAACGGCGTGCCCGACTCCGAGGTCCCCGCGGACGCCCTGACCGCCTCCTCCTCCGGGCTGGACCCCCACATCAGCGCGCGCTACGCGGACATCCAGGTCGAGCGCGTGGCCCGGGAGCGGGGTCTTCCGGTAGAACAGGTGCGAGAGCTCGTGGGCCAGCACACCAAGAACCCCGATCTGGGCTACGTGGGTGACCGCGTGGTGAACGTGGCCGAGCTCAACCTGGCACTGGACGAGACGAGGCGCTGACATGACCGCACCGGGGCGGCTGAGGGTGCTGCTCGGCGCCGCTCCCGGCGTGGGCAAGACCTACCGGATGCTCGCGGAGGGCAGGCGGCTGCTCGCCGAGGGCCGGGACGTGGTGATCGGGATCGTGGAGACCCACGGGCGCGCGGCCACCGCCGCCATGACCGAGGGCCTGCCGCAGGTCCCCCGGCTGCGCACCCGCTACCGGGACATGGAACTCGAGGAGATGGACGTGGCCGCGGTGCTGGAGCGCGCCCCGGACATCGCCCTGGTGGACGAGCTCGCCCACACCAACGCCCCCGGCTCCGAGCACGAGAAGCGCTGGGAGGACGTCCAGCAGCTGCTCGCCGCGGGGATCGACGTGATCTCCACCGTGAACATCCAGCACATCGAGTCCCTCAACGACGTGGTGGAGCGGATCACCGGCGCGCCCCAGCGGGAGACCGTGCCGGACCGGTTCCTGCGCGGCGCCCACCAGATCGAGGTGGTGGACCTGGCGCCCCAGGTGCTGCGGGACCGGCTCTCGGAGGGGCTCGTGTACCCCGCCGAGCGCGTGGACGCGGCGCTGTCCAACTACTTCCGCCTGGGCAACCTCACCGCGCTGCGCGAGCTCGCGCTGCTGTGGCTCGCGGACGAGGTGGACCAGGCCCTCATGCACTACCGCCGCGAGCACGACATCAACGGCAAGTGGGAGGCCCGCGAGCGCGTGGTCGTCGCCCTGACGGGCGGGCCGGAGGGTGAGACCCTGCTGCGCCGCGGCGCCCGGGTGGCGGCGCGCTCGGCGGGCGGTGACCTGCTGGCCGTGCACGTGATCGCGCAGGACGGCGTGCGCACGGAGAACCCGGCCGCGCTCGCGCAGCAGCGGGCGCTCGTGGAGAAGCTCGGCGGGACCTACCACCAGGTGGCGGGGGACGACGTCCCCGCGGCGCTCGTGGAGTTCGCCCGGTCGGTCAACGCCACGCAGCTGGTGCTGGGCATCAGCCGTCGGAGCCGGCTCGCCGCGGCCTTCACGGGTCCGGGGATCGGGGCCACGGTCACCAAGGAGTCCGGGGAGATCGACGTGCACATGGTCGCCCACGCGCAGGCGGGCGGGCAGTTCACGCTCCCCCCGCTGGGTGGGGCGCTCTCCGCACGACGCCGCGTGCTCGGCTTCCTGGTGGCGCTGCTGGGCGGTCCGGTGCTCACCGTGGCGCTGGCCGGGGTGCGCTCCCCGGACGCCATCACGAGCGACGTGCTCGCGTACCAGCTGCTCGTGGTGGTCGTGGCCCTCGTGGGCGGGATCTGGCCCGCGCTGTTCGCGGCGGTGCTCTCCGGGCTCACGCTGGACTACTTCTTCATCGACCCCATCCACACCATCACCATCGCGGATCCCCTGCACCTGCTGGCGCTGATCCTCTACACGGTGATCGCCGCGCTCGTGAGCTTCGTGGTGGACCGCGCGGCCCGCTACACCCGCGCCGCCCGCCGGGCGGCCGCGGAGTCCGAACTGATCCAGAGCATCGCGGGCAGCGTGCTGCGCGGCGAGGACGCCGTGCAGGCGCTCGTGGACCGTGCGCACGAGGTGTTCCGCGTTCCGGGGGTGCGCATCATGGCGGGAGACACGGTGGTCGCGAGCGCGGGGGACGTGGAGCCCGGGGACGAGCCCACGGTCATGCCCCTGGACGGCGGGGGCACGCTCGAGCTGCACGGCGGGCACCTGGCCTCGTCCGAGCGGCGGCTGCTGAGCGTCGTCGCCGTGCAGATGGGGGCGGCCCTGGAGCGGCAGCGGCTGCAGGCGGTGGCTGAGGAGATCGAGCCCATTGCGGCGTCGGACCGGGTGCGCGGGGCGCTGCTGTCCGCGCTGAGCCACGACCTGCGGCGACCGCTGGCCTCCGCCACGGCGGCGGTGGGCGGGCTGCGCGCGGCCGGGGACTCGCTCACGCCCGAGGACCGGCAGGAGCTCATGGACACCGCGGACGAGAGCCTCGCCGCACTGGCCACCCTGGTCAACGACCTGCTGGACGTGAGCCGGGTGCAGGCCGGGGTGCTGTCCCTGGGGACCACACCCACGGACCCGGCGGACTCGGTGGCCTCCGCTCTGGACGAGCTGCAGCTGGGGCCCTCCGAGGTGCGCCTGGACCTGGCCCACCACGGTGCCACGGTGCTCGCGGACCCGGTGCTGCTGCAGCGCGCACTCGTGAACCTGCTGGCCAACGCCGAGCGGCACACGCCCGAGGGCGTTCCGGTCTCGGTCACCACCAGCACGTTCGCGGACCGCCTGGAGATCCGCGTGATCGACCACGGCCCGGGGATCGCCCCCGAGCGCCACGACGAGATGTTCGTACCGTTCCAGCGCCTCGGGGACACGGACAACACCACCGGTCTGGGGCTCGGGCTCGCGCTGTCCCGAGGTTTTGTGGAGGCCATGCACGGCACACTCACCCCGGAGGACACACCGGGCGGCGGGCTCACCATGGTGGTCTCGCTGCCGCTGCTCACGGAGCGCGCCGGGGCGGATCGGTCGGAGGCGGGTGCCGCCCGGGCGACGACGCCGCAGGCCGGCTCGGCGGCCGAGGTGACGGTTTCGTCCGGGGCGGGGACGGCGTCGTCGTCGCCCCGGGCGCGTGGACGGGAAGGGGTGCCGGGTGAAGATCCTCATCGCAGATGACGACCCGCAGATCCTGCGGGCGCTGCGGATCATCCTGGGAGCCAAGGGCTACCGGGTGGTCACGGCGGCGAACGGCGCAGAGGCCGTGAGCGCGGCGGTGGACGAGCAGCCGGACGTGTTCCTGCTGGACCTGGGGATGCCGCAGCTGGACGGGATCGAGGTGATCCAGGGGATCCGGGGGTGGTCCCAGGCGCCCATCCTGGTGGTCTCGGGGCGCACGGGCGCGGCGGACAAGGTGCAGGCGCTGGACACCGGCGCGGACGACTACATCACCAAGCCGTTCGCGATCGACGAGCTGCTGGCCCGCATCCGCGCGCTGACCCGTAGGATCCCGCAGGAGAAGACCGTGGCGACCGCGCGGCTCGGGGACGTGACCGTGGACCTCGCGGCCCACAGCGTGACCCGCGCGGTGGCGGGCGGGGTCAAGCAGATCCGGCTCACGCCCACCGAGTGGCAGGTCGTGGAGGTGCTGCTGCGCAACGCGGGCAAGCTGGTGACCCGCCAGACCCTGCTCACCCACGTGTGGGGCACCGAGCACGTGCAGGACAGCGGGTACCTGCGGCTCTACATCTCCCAGCTGCGCAAGAAGCTGGAGGCGGACCCGGCCAAGCCCCGGCACATCCTCACGGAGCAGGGCATGGGGTACCGGCTGGTGGGGGTGGAGGGGTGAGAGCACGCGGGCGCTGAGATCCGGTCTCCCGGACGCGCCCGCGCGCGTCAGCCCTGACGAGCCTTCATGCGCGGGTTCTTCTTGTTGATCACGTAGGTCTTGCCCCGGCGGCGAACCACCTGCGAGCCGGGGACCTTCTTGAGGGAGCGGAGCGAGTTGCGGACCTTCACGGAACCTCCTTTTTGAGAATAATTATCATTCAGGAGAATAGCACGGAGCGTCGGCGTCCACGGCCCGCTGCACCGGTTCGCCCTGCTGGGTCGCCAGGGGGAGATCCAGCGTGACGGTGGTGCCTTCCCCCTCCACCGATTCCAGGGCCACGGACCCCCCGTGCTGCTCCACGATGGTGCGCATGATCACGAGCCCCAGTCCCGTTCCGGGCACCTGCTGGGCTGTGGCGTTGGAGGCCCGGGTGAAGCTCGTGAAGAGGGACCCGACCTCTTTCTCGGGAATGCCCATCCCGGTGTCCGTGCACGTCAGGCGGACTCCCGTGCCACCGGAGGTGCGTTCCAGCGTCAGCGTGACCGCGCCGTGGGGCGGGGTGAACTTGATGGCGTTGCCCACCACGTTGGTGACGGCCCGCTCCAGACGGTCCCGGTCCCCGGACACGGGCCACGAACCGTCCGTGTCCGCGTGGACGGTCACCTCGCCCGCCGAGGCCTGGGGAACGAGACTGGTGACCACCCCGGACACGCACTCTGCGAGGTCCAGCACACGGTGGCGCGCCGAGCGGTTCTCCTGGTCCTGGTCCAGCTTGTTGATCAGCAGCAGGTCCTCGATCAGCAGCCGCAGCCGTTCCGTGTTGCGCCGCACCACTTCCAGCACGCGGGCCTGTTCCGGGCCGACACTGCCGAAGTCCCCGTCCTGGAGCATCTCCACATAGCCGCTGATGGACGTGAGCGGGGTTCGCAGCTCGTGGTTGGTGGTGGAGACGAACACGGATTTCTGGCGGTTGAGCTCCGTGAGCTGCTCCAGGGTGCGCTCCCGCTGCTCTACCACGTCCCGGGCCTCGCGGGTGAAGGCGTTGAAGGACGCGGCGAGGCCCACCACTTCAAGAGCGCCGTGGGAGGTTTCCGCGACGGCGTCGTGATCGCCCGCGCGCTGCCTGGCCACCGTGCGCTGCAGCGCGAGCAGCGGCGCCCCGAGGGCGCGGTCCGCGCGACCCAGGGCGAGGAACGCCACCGCGATCGACAGCATCGCGGCAGTCACCACGGCGGCCGCGGCCAAGGTCATGGACCGGTTCAGATCCGCTCTGCGCTGCTCCCGCAGGCGGGAGGCGTCCGCCCGGACGTCCTCCAGTGTGCCGAGGGCCCGGTCCATGGCGGATGTCGTGCGGGAGAGGTCCAGAGATTTCCGCGGGGTGTCCCTCCCTGGTTCTCGGGTAAGGCCGAGCCACGTGTCCACGGACTCGTTCAAGGACCGCAGCTGCGGCAGCCGCCCGGCCGCCACCTCACCCAGGACGTCCTGGGCCGCAGTGAGGTCCGCAGTGGCCTCAGCGTACTCCCGCGCGAAAGCCTGGTCTCCGCTGACCGCGTAGCCGCGCGCGGCCGTCTGGGCGCGCAGCAGCGTGGCCTCCACCTGGTGCGTGGCATCCATCAGGGGTGTGATGGTGGTGCGCGTGGCGGCCACGTTCAGCTGCACCGTGTGCAGTCCCCACAGTGCGGTGGCGCCGGTGACGAGCAGTGCGAGGCACAACAGGGCGAGCACCTGCATGAGGATGGCGCGCACCCCGCGGTGGCGGACACCGTCCCGCACGCGGGTCAGTGCCGGGAAGCGGGCACTCATCCGTCCACCTCCGTGAAACCCGAACGGGTCATGGTGCCCCACTGCTGGCGGCGCCCCAGCAGGGAGGCCACCCAGCCCTCCATGCGCCACCACGCCGTGAGCTGGCGGTAGCCCAGGTTCTCCAGGACCACCGCGCCCAGCGTGATGCCCAGGTCCCGCCAGCGGGGGTACTTGTGGTAGCTCAGCTCCTCGATGGTCACGGCGGCAAGGGTCACGATCATGGCGTAGGCGTAGGCGTAGGCCACGAGCATGAACAGCACGAAGTACTGCACCGTCACCAGGCCCAGGGCGAAACCGAGCGCGATGAGCACCAGTCCGGCCAGCTCCAGCAGGGGGGCGATGAGCTCGAAGAGCCAGTAGTAGGGCACGGCCACGAGCCCCAGCCGGCCGTAGCGGGGGTTGCCGAGCATGTCCCGGTAGGCCCACAGGGTCTCCCACAGACCCCGGTGCCAGCGGGCGCGCTGCCTGCGCAGCACGGGCAGGGTGCTGGGGACCTCTGTCCAGCAGATGGGCTCCGTGAGGAAGGTGACGCGGTAGGGCCGACGCTGTTTGCGGAACGTGCGGTGCAGGCGCATGACCAGTTCGAAGTCCTCACCGATGCTGCTGGCGTCCAGGCCTCCCACCCTCACGAGAGCATCCCGGCGGAAGACACCGAACGCGCCGCTGATGAGCAGCAGGGCGTTGATCCGGGACCAGCCTGCGCGCCCCAGGTGGAAGGCCCGCAGGTACTCCATCACCTGGATGTCCGCCAGGGGGTTGCCGGGCATCCGGACCTCCAGCACGCGCCCGCCCTTCACGCGGCACCCGTTGACGGCGCGGATCACTCCCCCGGCCGCCACCGTGGAGATCGGGTCCTCGATGAAGGGCCGAGACACCGCCAGCAGCGCCCCGGGGTCCAGGATGGAGTCCGAGTCCACGAACAGCACGAGGTCCTCGCGAGCCAGGTTGACGCCCACGTTGATGGAGTCGGAGCGGCCCGAGTTGCGCTTGCGCACCACGGTCAACCGGGTCCGCCCGTCCCGTGGGACGTGGATGCTGGTGGGTGCCTCCCGCACCGGAACGTCCTCGGGCATCTGCCGGGACACCGGCACCAGGTCGAAGGCCCGGCGCAGCACCTCGAAGCCGTTGTCGGTGCTGCCGTCGTCCACCACGATCACTTCGTGGCGCGGGTGCTGCAGCGACAGGAAGGACTCCACGGCCACGCGGATGCCGACCTCCTCGTTGTGCATGGGCGCCACCACGCTGATGCCGGGCATGGTGCGGGAGCGCATCAGCTCCTCCCGCCCCGCAAAGGGGATTCGGCGGCGCTGGGCCACGAAGTCCACCGCCGCCAGGACGATCATCACCAGGTAGGACGTGTTGATCAGCAGGAAGTAGATCAGCACCGGCACCGCGATGAACGCCAGGATCCCGGCCACGGCGCCGCGCAGCAGCTCAAGCCACTCCACGGCCGGCCCCTCTCATGGCGCTCAGCTGCAGTGCGTAGTGGGCGGGGTGCACGGCGGGGGTCTCCCCGTCCAGGGCGCCCAGCAGCCGCTCCCTCCCGGCAGGGCCCAGTTCGGTGAGAGCCACCGCGGCCCGCTCCGCCAACCGGGGCCGGGTGTCCTCGACCAGGGGGCCCAGGGCCGCCACGGAGGCGGGCAGGCCCAGCCGTTCGAGGGACTCCACGGCGGCGAGCGCCACGCTCTCGTCCCGGTGGCAGGCGAGCTCGGACAGGACGGCGAGGTCCTGCGCTCCCCCCACCCATCCCAGGGCGCCGACGAAGGCGGCGAGGGCCCGGGTGTCGGTCTCCTGTGCCAGGCGCTCACGCACGACGGGAGCGGCACCTGGCACGGGGCGCACTCCGATCACAGTTGCCGCCACGTGGCGCACCGCCGGGTCCGGGTGCAGGGTGGGCCTCCTCGATCACGGGTGCCGCTGCGTCGTCGAAGGCGCACAGGGACTCCACGGCTACCCAGCTGGGCAGTCCGCGGGGACGACGCCGCGGCGCCACCGCGCGCAGCACGGCGCACCGCGCTGTGGGAGGAGAGCCCCGCGATGGCCCACTCGGCGCGTCCGTGGGCGTCCAGCACCCGGGCCAGAGCACGGGCGGGCTCCTCCCTGACCTTGGAGAGCATCGGGGAGACGGCGCGGTCCACCACCGGTACGCGGCGCCGGGGCACCGCGGTCAGGCGGCGCAGGGCGGAGGCGTCGTCGTCCTCACCGGACGCGACCTCGAGCATTGCGGGGCGCAACTCACCGAGCAGCTTCGCGTCCCGGCGTTCACGTCACTGCCGGCCTGCACGCGTTCCCAGGACGGTCGCGAGGAGCAGGGCCGCGGCCCACACCAGAACCCACAGCACCCAGGACAGCAGCTGCGCGGAGACCACCGTGGGGGTCGCCACTGCGGGTCATCGCCCCCGGCCGAGGAGGCTGTTCACACGGTGCAGCAGCTCACGGGGGCTGAAGGGCTTGGTGACGTACTCGTCCGCACCGGTGTTGTACCCGTCGTCCACGTCCGTGTCCCTGGCCCGGGCGGTCAGCAGGACCACTTTGAGGTGTTTAAGAGCCTCGGTGGCACGGATCTGGCGCAGCACGTCCAGTCCGCTGAGTCCGGGCATCATGACGTCCAGCACCACGACGTCCGGGATGCCGTCCTCCAGCGCGCTCAGCGCAGCGGTGCCGTCCTCCACCGCCCGGACCTCGTATCCCGCCTGCTGCAGTTTGAAGACCACGAGGTCGCGGATGTCGGGGTCGTCGTCCGCAACGAGGACGGACGGGTGCTCAGGGCTCACGAGGGCGCTCCGTGTGTCTGGGGGATGGACACGCTCCGAATCCGCAGCAGCGGAGGAGATGAGGCCAAGAGTATTCGAAGACATACAGGTTGGCGGGAGATGACACCTCGCCCGGTGGAATCAGCCGCGGGGCTTCATCTCCTTCTCCACGACCCACTTGTGGTTGGTCATGGTCATGCCGTCCGCCTTGTAGTCCACCATGTAGACGGTCTGGGTGGTGGAGGAGGCAACGGTGCCCGTGGCGCCCTTCATGCCGGGCATGTGGTCCGCCTCGATGGTGACCTCGGTCCCGTCCGCGAGGCGCTCCGAACCGGCGCCCTGGAGCTCCTCCTGGACCACCCACTTGTGGTTGATGACCTCGGGCCCACCGTCCGTGGGGGTGTAGTTCACGGCGTAGGCCACGGTCTTGTAGGCGCCCACCACGGTGGCCGGGGCGCCCCTCATGCCCTCCATGTGGTCAGTGGTCAGCGTGACCTGCGTGCCCACGGGGTAGGTGGGCTTCTCCGCGGCGGCGATGCCCTCCGGGGCGGGGCCTCCGTCCATGGCGTGCATGTGCTCCTGGCTGTGCTCGTGCCCACCCTGGCTCGCACTGGGCGTGCCACTCGCGGGCGGCGACGCCGCCTGGCTCGTCGCACTGGAGCTCGCGCTGGTCTCGTGGCCCTCGTGGGCGGAGTGGTCCGCGGAATCGGAACCGGCGGAGCAGGCGGTGGCGGTCACCAGGATGGCGAGGCCGGCGAGGGTGAGGGGAAGTCGACGCATGAGACGGATCCTTTCTGGGGGCCCGCCCGGGTTGCTGGACCCCGGTGCGGGCGGGTTTCTGGTGGGAATGCGCGGTGGCAGCGGGGCCCCGCTGTGGTGGTTCCCTACAAGAGGGTGCCGAGGGAGGCGACGAAGCCGCCCAGCATGAACGCGCTGATGCCGTACGCCAGGGGGCGGTTGTCCATGGGGCCACCACCGGAGGCGTGGTGGGTGATGGCGTGGCCCTTGCCGCGGTGCAGCAGAGCCTTGTTCACCGGATACGCCGCGAAGTACGCGATCACGAGGGACAGGGCCATGGAGCCCCAGAAGAGGGCGTCCAGCAGGCCAGCATCCATGGCGCCGGGAACCAGCCACATGACGAGGTTGTCCACGACCTCCATGGTGAGGATGGAGACGGTGTCCGCGGCGAGCACGAGGCGCAGGGCCCGACCCACGCTGATGCCGGCGCGCAGCAGGGGCAGGGAGGACAGGGCATAGCCGAACACGAAGGCCAGGGCGATGGCCACGGCGGTGCTGGTGACGTTGCCCCACCCGAACACGGTGGCCAGGATCAGGCCGAGGATCTCGCCGATGGAGCAGCCGGTGAGGCAGTGGAGGGTGGCGCTGGCGGCCATGTTGGACATGTCGTGACCCGCGTGGGGGTCGGGGTGATCGGTGGAGTGGGTGGTGGTGGGCGTGCTCATGCCATCGAGCATATACCCTAGGGGGGTATTTTTGCATGAGGCGTTGATCGCTTCCATACACCCGCTCGTGGGCATGTTGATCTCCACGATCGGCCAGTGGAAGAAGGCGTTCCACGCCAGCCGCGTGGAACCACCTACGACCGTGAGGCGGCACCCTCGGCACTCAGATCACGTGCTGGAGTTACTGGGCCGGCTACCTATGACGCAGCACGGGCAATGCCTACCGCGCCTGAACCTCGATTTGGGGGAGCTCGTCGACCGGAATCCCGGCAATGAGGCCGTCGAGAACCAGCTCACCCACGGCTTGCGCGAGCGGAACCGGCACGGCATTACCGATCTGACGGGCTATGGCCACCTTGGAGCCGCACCAAAGGAAGTCGTCGGGGAATCCTTGGAGGCGCGCTGCTTCGAAATGGGTGATCGCCCGGTCGGCTTCGGGGTGCAGGTAGCGTCCCTTTTCCGGTTTGAAGAACTCGGTACGAATGGTCACTGACGGGTCATCCCATCTCAGCCGCCCCATCACGTCCGCGGCCCCGGACCTGTGGTCCCGCCAACACCGCGCCAGAAGATCATCCGGTATGTCGAACCTGTTGCCTCCTGGTGGAATGGCTCTGAATCGTTCCAAGGAGAGGTCGGAGTAGTTGCGCCCCAGGTGCAGCTGCCGGGACGTGAACGGTCCGGGGATCTTCGCGCATGGCTCCAAGCCTGGAGTGGTCATCTTGGGCAGGTCCGTGCCCTTCACCTCGGACGGTACCCCCCTGAACGCATCACGCACGCTCCGCCAATGTCCTTCATGGGTCTTCCGGGGAGCCCCGAGAGGGGGTAGGCCCCTGCGTCTGCCGATCACCACGGCGCGGCGCCGGTTCTGAGCGGTACCGTAGTCCGCTGCCGACAGATCCAGGGCCTCCAGCTCGTAATCTTGGAGGATTTCATCCGGCGCAGTTGCTCGCTCCAAGGCCGAGAATTGGGGCGACTTCAGGAAAGGACGAACGTTCTCGAGGACGAAGTACCGGGGCTCCGAAGCCCGGATGACCTCGGCATACTTCTCCCACAGGAAGTTACGCTCGTCGTGGATGTCCCGACGCCCCAGAGCGGAGAATCCCTGACACGGGGGGCCTCCGATGATGACGTCCGCCGAGGGCACTTCTTCATCCGTCAACCAGGCCTCGATGGGCCCCACGTATTGGCCTTCGGGCCCGAAATTGGCCCGGTACGTCGCCGAGGCCGCGGCATCGAACTCGACGGCCGCAACCGTTCGCGTGGCCATACCCCGGGCATCAGCCGCCTGGTGCCACCCTTGAGTGAGGCCACCGGCGCCGGTGAAGAGGTCGATCACACGGACCACGTCGAGCACGGCCGCTCCTGCTCTCTGAGACGGGAAGAAACGGGAGCGGAGCCCCCACTGGTCATCGTAGCCGGCCGAAGCGTTCCACTCGACTCCCGCACCTCCCCCACATGGAAGGATGAACAGATGCACCACCCTCCGCCGAACCTTCCTAAGTACGGCCCAGTCGACGGCGCGACGCGCTCTCGGATGTCGCGACAACGCAGACGGGACACCAAGCCCGAGATGGAACTGTGCCGCGCACTACGTGCACTGGGCCTCGGTTACAGGGTCGATACCTCGCTACCCGGGCTGCCCCGCCGTCGTTGCGACGTGATGTTCAAGGGAGCGCGGGTGGCGGTCTTCGTGGACGGATGCTTCTGGCACTCCTGCCCGGTTCATGGGACGGTGCCACGGAACAACGCCTCGTGGTGGGTGGAGAAACTTGCAGGCAATATCACCCGGGACCGAGACACCGACAGACATCCGGAAGCGATCGGATGGACCGTGGTCCGCGCCTGGGAGGACGAGGACATGACCGACACGGCACGCAGGGTCCACGGGATCGTACTGGCGGCTCGACGATGGCCCCGTCCTGGGGAGTAATGCGGAGGGCCACACATACGATGATCTTGAACGTTCCGTCGAAAGGATCCCGCACCGTGGCAGGTCAGCCCGTGAAACGCAAACTCATCGAGGTCTCGATTCCTCTGGAGGCCATCAACGAGCAGTCCGCGCGGGAGAAGTCCATCCGCCACGGCCATCCCTCCACACTTCACCTCTGGTGGGCCCGCCGCCCTCTCGCAGCCGCGCGCTCCGTTCTCTTCGCGCAATTGGTGGACGACCCTTCGTCCTTCGAGGACCTCTACCGGGAGGAAGCCCGCGCCCAGGGGGTCCCGGCAGATGAGATCGATGAATGGGTGGAGGACCGTATCGCGGCAGAGCGTGCTCGCCTACACCAGCTCATGACGGAGCTTTCGGACTGGGACAACCTCGGTAACGAGGCCCTGTGGGAGCGAGCACGGCAGGAGATCCTCAAGTCCACGGACGGTAACCCGCCGCCCATCGTGGACCCGTTCGCCGGAGGGGGGTCCATCCCGCTCGAAGCCCAGCGGCTCGGCCTCGAAGCTCATGCCAGTGACCTCAACCCTGTGGCCGTTCTGATCAACCGCGCCATGATCGAAATTCCGCCGAAGTTCGCGAATCGTCGACCCGTCCATCCGAGCGCCGAGTCCCGCACCACGTGGGCTGGCGCGCAAGGACTAGCCGAGGACGTACGCCGCTACGGGGAATGGATGCGCGATGAAGCGCATCGTCGTATCGGGGATCTTTATCCAGACGCTCGTCTGGAGGATGGTTCAACGGCTCCAGTGATCGCATGGATCTGGGCCCGGACCGTTCCCTGTCCGAACCCGGCCTGCGGGATCGAAATGCCTTTGGTGCGTTCCTGGTGGCTGGGTAAGAAGAAGGGCAAAGAGGCATATGTGGTACCCCGGGTGGAAAACGGGCGTGTGGAGTTCTCCGTCGGCCACAACCCAGCGGCAGGCCCCTCCGCCAGCGAGGACGGCACTGTCGGACGACTTGGAGCTCAATGCGTTGCTTGTTGTACCCACGTGGACCTGAAGTACGTCAGATCCGAGGGACAGGCAGGCCGCATAGGTGAGCGATTGATGGCCGTAGTGGCACAGGGGCAGAGAACCCGAACGTATGTGGGTTCTGACAGCGAGCACGAAAATGCCGCAAGGCTTAAGAATCCCGCTAAGGATTTTGCCGCAAACAAATTGGGGAATGATTTACGCAGGATCGCCCCTCCATTATACGGTCTGAACACTTTTTCAGATCTTTTTACGAAGCGGCAACTGATAGCACTGACCACCTTCTCCGATCTGGTTAGCGAGGCCCGAGAGCGGGTTCTAGAGGACGCCATAGCATCCGGCATGGCGCGGGGAAACTCGCTCGCCGAGGGAGGAATCGGAGCCCTCGCTTATGCGGATTCCTTATCAACCTATTTAGGTTTTTGCGTGTCACGACTTACGGACTACCTGTCCTCACTCACCACATGGGCGAGCAACCCTCAAATGGAGATTCTCCGGAACTTGTTTGCCAGACAGGCCATCCCAATGGCATGGGACTTCGCGGAAGGAAACCCATTCGCGAAGTCCTCGGGAAGCCTAACAAAAATGATTTCCGCAATCGCGAAATCCATTGACCTTTTTTCGGGCTCTTCCGCAGGAAAAGCAGATCAAGCCGATGCGGCTTCCCGAAGCTACGGCGATATGCTGATTTCCACTGACCCCCCGTACTACGACAACATCGGCTATTCAGACCTCTCTGATTTTTTTTACGTGTGGCTGCGCCGCACCCTTCGCAAGATCCACCCGGATCTGTTCGGAGCCATGCTGGTGCCCAAGGATGAGGAACTCGTGGCCAACCCCTACCGCCATGGCGGTAAAACTGGCGCCCAAGAGTTCTTCGAGCGCGGGTTCAACGATGTCTTCGCTCGAGCCCGAGAGTCGGCCGGCGCGGAGTATCCCATCACGGTGTTCTACGCCTTCAAACAGTCCGAGACCAACAAGGAAGGCACGGCCTCGACGGGGTGGGAAACACTGCTGGAGGGGATGGTCAAGAACGGCTGGCAGATCACGGGTACCTGGCCCATGAGATCGGAGAGAACCGGTCGCATGCTCTCCGTGGGTACCAATGCGCTGGCCTCGTCGATTGTCCTCGCGCTACGCCCGCGGCCGAACGGTGCGGGGATCACCGATCAGCGCACCTTCCGGGACGAACTGTTGGAGGAGCTGCCCGACCGCCTGTACGAGATGCAGCAGGGAACCATCGCCCCCGTGGACCTGCCCCAGGCAGCGATCGGCCCGGGGATGGCCATCTACTCCCGCTACGACCGAGTGCTGCAGGCGGACGGTTCTTCCTTGACCGTCCGGCAGGCACTGCAGATGATCAACGGCGTCCTGGACGAGGTCCTGGACGAGCAGGAGAACGACTTCCACCCCGAAACCCGATGGTGCGTCAAGTGGTACGCGCAGAACGGGTTCGCCCCCGCGCCGTACGGCACCGCCGAGACGCTGGCCTCGGCTGTGAACACGTCGGTGGCGAGGCTCGCGCGCTCCGGCGCCGTGAAGGCCGGCGGGGGCGAGGTCAAGCTCCTCTCCCCCAATGACCTCCCTTCGGACTACCGGCCGGACCTGGACAACGTGGTTACCCTGTGGGAGGTCACGCTGCAGACCGCCACCGCGCTGACCCGAGAGGGCGAAGGTATCGAAACCGCGGGCACGGTCATCGCCCGCTCGGACGGACGGGTGGACCGGCAGGCCGTCAAGGATCTCGCCTTCCTGGTGTTCTCGCTGGCAGAGAAGCGCAAGGACTCGGCCACGGCTCAACTGTTCAACGCCCTGGCCACCTCGTGGCCGGAGATCACCGCGGTGGCGGACCGTTTCACCCGCACCTCCCTGAACCACCAGACCACCCTCGACCTCGGCTGAGAGGCAACCTCATGGCACCCACCAACCGCGAACGCGTGACCCAGGCCCTGGAGCTGCTCGCGGGAGCACTCGGCCCCGTGGTCGAACGGGTGCTGGCCCCCCACGTACCGGATGGCCACGAATGGCCGGTCATCCAGAAGACCCTGGACGAGGCCACCGGGCGCGACGTCTCCCGGCAGACCTACGGGTCCAACGACCTCCACCTCATGCTCAGGGTCACGACCAAGCGTCTGGGCAACCTCGGCTTCCCCTTCTCCGACACGTTCTCCCGGGCGGAGAGCAACCTGCTCAACGAAGTGGCGGTCATCCGCAACCGATGGGCCCACATGGAACAGTTCAGCAGTGACGACACGCTGCGAGCGCTCGACACCGTGGAACGGTTGCTGGCGGTGCTGGACGCCCCCGAGGCGACCAAGTCCGTGCGCACGGAACGGATGGCCCTGAACCGCCGCGTCTACGAGGAACAGGCCCGCGCCGACACCCGACACGTGGTGACGGGGCCCGAGGACGAGGACCTCGAACCGTGGCACCACGTGCTCCGGCCGCGGCAGGACGTGCTGGACGGCCGCCAGAAGGAGAGCGACTTCGCGGCGAACCTCCACTCCGTGGCCACCGGGGCCGGGGACCTGGGGTCCGAGTACACGGATCCGCGCCACTTCTTCCGCATCACGTACGTCACCGAAGGACTTCAGGACCTGCTGGAGCAGGCCGCGGGCCGAGTCTCCGGCGCGGGGGACGGCGACCCGGTGATCAACCTCCAGACGACCTTCGGTGGTGGCAAGACCCACTCCATGCTGGCGGTCTGGCACCTCTTCTCCGGGGTGGAGCCCCGGGAGCTCCCCGACGAGATCCAGGGCATCCTGCAGCGCTCCGGAGCGACCGGCCGGAGCCTCCCGGTCCGGCGTGCAGCGATCGTGGGCAACGAGGTCTCCCCCGGTCAGGCGTCCGTCAAAGAGGACGGCACCCAGGTCCGCACGCTCTGGGGAGAACTCGCGTGGCAGCTGGGTGGTCCGGAAGGTTTCGCGCTGGTGGCCGATGCCGACGCCACCGCGACCAATCCCGGGTCCGCACTGCGCGAACTCCTCGCGCGGTACTCGCCGTGTGTAGTCCTGATCGACGAATGGGTGGCCTACGCCCGTCAGCTCCACGAGCGGGACGGACTCCCGGGAGGCAGCTTCGACACCCAGTTCACCTTCGCCCAGGCCCTCACCGAGGCGGTCTCCCAGACGCCAGGAGCTCTCCTGTTGGTCTCCATCCCGGCATCCGATTCAGGGCAGGGGGAGGAGAAGACGTACAACAACCTGGAGACGGGCGGCCACCACGGGCTGGCGGCCCTCAAGCGGTTGGAGAACGTGGTGGGCCGTACCGCCCACCAGTGGCAGCCGGCCACGTCCCACGAGAGCTTCGAGATCGTCCGTCGTCGTCTGTTCCGGGAGGTCGACGCGGAATCCGGGCGCAAGATCCGCAAGACGGCGAGGCGGTTCGCGGACTTCTACCGTCAGAACGCCGATGAACTCCCCCGGGAGGTCCGCGAAGCCTCCTACGAGGAACGGATCAGGCTCGCCTTCCCCATCCACCCCGAATTGTTCGATCGGCTCTACGAGGACTGGTCCACCCTGGAACGGTTCCAGCGAACTCGCGGCGTTCTGCGGCTCATGAGCACCGTGGTGCGCGTGCTGGTGGAGCAGGGAGACCGCTCCGCCCTCATCATGCCCGGAACCGTCCCTGTGGGCGCTGATCGTGTGCGCTCCGAGATGCGCCAGTACATCGACCCCTCCTGGTCCAGCGTGATCGACGCCGACGTGGACGGCCCGGATGCGAACGCGGTGGTGCTGGACCGGGAGAAGCCCGTGCTGGGATCGCGCTCCGTGGCCACCAGACTCGCCAGGACCTTGTTCATGGCGTCGGCGGCCACGGTGGAGTCCTCGCACAAGGGAGCGACCACGCCCGAGCTCTTCCTCGGTCTGGCCGTGCCGGGGGACGTGCTCGGCAACTTCCACTCCGGTCTGAGTCAGTTGGAGGATCGTTCCAGCTACATCTTCCACGACTCCGTCCGGCACTGGCTCGACCTCTCCCCCTCCCTCAACAGGACCGCCCGGGACCGGGCGGGTTCCTTGAGCAGGGAGGACGTGGACGCGGAGATCGTACGACGCCTGAAACTCCATGCGGGCGACCCCTCCCACCTGTTCCACCAGGTCATCCTGGCCCCCACCGACGGTGCGGACGTTCCCGAGGGCGATGAGACCCGCTTGGTGGTCCTCGGGACGGAACATGCTCACCGCAACGACCGCCGCAACCGCGCCTCGTCCGCCGCCACGGACGCCGCGCGGGACATCACGATCCGGCGGGGCGGCAGCGGACGGGAGCGCCGCAACACGCTCCTCTTCCTGGCCCCCGACGAGAACCGCCTGGAGGAACTTCGCACCACTGTCCGCGAGCACCTGGCCTGGCGGAGCATCGTCGACGAAGCCGAGCAGATGGACCTCCGTCAGGAACAGCTGCGCACCGCCCGGACACGATTGGATGAGGAGAATGCCCGGGTGGGCCACCGGATCACCGGCACGTGGATCTGGTGCCTGGCCCCGCGACAGAAAGACGGTCGGTCCCCCGACATCACCATCACGATCAACAAGGCGGACGACCAGGAGAAACGCCTGGCGGTCCGCGCCGAGGAGAAGTTCCGTTCCTCGCAGGACCTGCTCACCCGGACCTACAGCCCCGCCCTGATCCGGAACTACCTGGAGAAGGAGCTCCACCGCGTCTGGAACCGTGGCCACGTCTCCGTGGCCGAGCTCTGGGATCTACACACCAAGTTCCTGTACCTGCCCCGGCTCCGACGCATGGCGGTCATGACGCACGGGTTGGAAGGTCCGGACACCCTGGCCGTGGATGCCAGGGACTTCTGGTTCGCCTCCGCCTTCGACGAATCCACGGGTGACTACGCGAACCTGGTCAGCCCTGCGGAGAACGCTCACCGATCGAACTCCATCACGGCCGACACCCTGCTGGTGCGGCCCGAGATCGCGGAACAGCAGCGACTCCGGGAGGAGCACGCGCGACAGGAAGCCGAAGCCGCGGCAGAGGAGGTCGGTACGTCCCACACGGAAGGCCTTGACTCCGCGGACACGCCCCGGCCCGAAGACCCAGTGGCCGGCACGCCTCCAGGTTTCACCGATCCCTCTCCTCGGGAGTTGACCCGGAACGTCTCCTACGAGGGGAGCATCGTGATCCACCCCGGTAGGGACATCACCGCGGTCATGAACATGCTCGCCGAGGAAATCATCGAGAACCTGAACTCCTGTGATCCGGACGCCCTGGACGTGCGGGTCAGCATTTCGGCCAAGAAGATCGACGGCTTCGACGAACGCACGGTCCGCAACGTGACGGAGAACGCCAAGAACATCGGTGTACGTCCCTCCAACTTCCAGGACGGCTGATGAGCACCTACGGTCGACCCCCCAGAACCGTGGCCGATACCTCTGTACCGCCGGATCCTCGTGTGGTCAGGGCCCTGGGCGGCCACCACACACTCACCAGCGCACTGGCCGACCTCGTGGACAATTCGGTGGACGCTGGTGCGTCACACGTGCTCGTCCGATTCCTGACCGACACCGACAGACCTGTGGGCCTGATGGTCGTGGACGACGGGCGGGGGATGTCCACTGCGGAGTTGGAGAAGGCCATGGTCTACGGGGGCCGCCGTGACTACGCACAGGGGGATCTGGGACATTACGGCGTGGGGATGAAGGCATCCTCCCTCAGCCAGGCCGCGGAAATGCACGTCTTCACCCGGAAGGACGGGTGCGTGGCGGCCGGTCGGGGTCTGGACGCGGACGACCTGGGAACGGCTGCTGGCCCGAGGGTCTCGAGTTTCGACCCCGCTGATGCCGCAGCGCGGCTTGACGACGCCCGAGTTCCCTTTCGCCTGGAGACGGGGACGGTCGTGCAGTGGCTGCGGCCCCGAGGGTTCAGCCGAGCGGACGATCCAGAGGAAACGAGGAGGTGGCTCAGCACGACTCGGCACAGGATCGGGAACGAGCTCGGCATGATCTTCCACCGCCTCATCCGCAAGGGGACTCTCACGATTCTGCTGGACGATTTCGATCTGGCCGTGAACGACTCGGGCATTCCCGAACCCGTGGCCCCTCTGGATCCTTTCGGGTATCCCAAGAGCGGACATCCAGGGTTTCCCGATGACCTCTGCTCCACCGTGGAGGGTGTGCCCTTCTGCCTCTCCGCAGCCATCTGGCCCCGTGCCGACACCTCGAAAGCGGAGTTCTGCCTGGGCACGAGGGACGGCATGGCTCGTCAAGGTTTCTACATCTACCGGAACGACCGTCTCCTGCAGGCCGGCGGATGGAACGGTCTCCACGAGCCCACTCCGGACAGGATGTACGCGCGGGTGGCCATCGAGTTGACCCACGACCTGCAGCCTCACGTCCGGCTGAACTCGGAGAAACAGGGCATCGAGTTCACCCAAGGCTTCGTGGAAGCGGTTCGCTCGTCCCGTTCTCCTGACTCCGGACGAACGTTCAACGAATATCTCGAGGCCGCAGCGGGAGCCGCCGCCCAGGCTCGAAAGCGACAGAGACGGCAAGAACTGCTGGTACGGCCAGAGGGCGGTGGAATCGCCGGGGCCGTCTACGATGCCATGGAGGAAAACTTCGGTTTCGATCCCGACCAACCCGGGATGGACGTGTCCTGGGAGGTCCTCGACCCGGAAAAGGTCTTCGACATCGACATGGACGGACGCACACTCCGATTGAACCTACGACACAGGAGGGCACTCACGGGACGCGCCGGAACCGTGTCCCCCGCCAATTCCCCCATGCTCACCACTCTGCTTTATCTCTTCGCACGGAGCGAATTCAAGAGGGTCAACAGTGGAACATTATGGCTCGAGACGCAGCAGAAGTGGCAGAACATCCTCCTGGCGGCTGTGAAAGCCCAGGAAGATTCCGACGGCGGCAACCCCCGATCAGGCCGAGGAGCACCATGAGACCTAACCCGGAAAAACTTTCCCACGAAACCCTGCGAGAGTACTTCGCAAATCCGTCCCGCTACCCGCACCTATTGGGGAAGAACGGAGAATTTCTCGTGGTGGTGGATTCTGCTGAGAACCGGATCCAGTTGCACGCGCCGATGGATGGGTCCGATTCCGGCGCCGCCCTCCAGCTCAGAAGTCTTGAATTGGATCTGGACGATGACAACCAAAAATACGTGTTGACCGTGCAAGCAGGGGATTATCCCGAGGCAGCCTACTCCCTGGCGTACGCCGTCTACCAGGGAATGAACTCGGGCAAGTCCTTCCGCGTGTCGCTCAACTCGGCAGTCGAGTCCTTCAAAGAACTTCTGGCCCGGAAGCGGCGGCTCTCCGATGATCAAGTCGCTGGGTTGTTCGGGGAATTGCTCGTATTGGAGCACCTGATGAAAATTGTGGGTGTGGACAGCGCAGTCAACTCCTGGCTCGGCCCCCGGGGAGAGGAACATGATTTCGGTCTCAACAGCGTTCAGCTGGAGGTCAAGACGACGCTGTCCGAACGCCGGAACCACGTCATCAACGGGGCCAACCAACTCCTGCCCCGCGAAGGGTCGTCTCTCTGGCTTCTCTCGATCCAATTGACTCGAGTGGGGTCAGGACGAGGCGCGTCCCTCGACGACCTGTGCGAATCCTTGCTGCGTACCGCAGGGAGCCGATCCCCTGAGCTCAGGAAGCTGCTCGAGGGATGCGGGTGGGTCCGTGACAATCGTGGCCTGTACGGCACTCGTCTCGCTCTGCGCTCACGACCCCGCGCCTTCCACGTCACCTCGGACTTCCCGGCTCTGACGGAGAACAGGATCAGCCAGGTCGTCGCATCCTCACACCTGATCTCCAACGTGAAGTACAGGGTGGACGTCACCGGGTTGCCTCATGGCACTCCTCATGAATGCATCGCCGACTTCGTCGAAGGGAACTAGGTCATGTCCGAACCACTCGCCCACACCATCGTCAAAGCCTTGCGGACCATGGAGGACGACGCTCCCCACAACCTCACAGACACGGTCAACTTCTTCCGCGGCCGCGACGGAGAGGACGTGGTCCCCGCGGAGACCGTCTTCGAGGCGCTGGTACCCGACGACGTCAATGCGCCCGCACGCACTAGATTGTTCGTCGATCTGAATCGCTGGATGGAGGCCCAGGACCTGGACGTTGACCTCGGCGACGCGAGAATCCGGTCCAACCCGAACTCCAGCGAGAGACGGCAGCAAATTTTCGATGCGCTGGGTATTTCTGGGATCGATGACGAACGGCTTCATCACACTTTTCCCAATCTCGAGGAAAAGCGATCGACCCTGATCGTCGCTGAAAATTGGACTCCGTGGTATAACCCGGCCGCTCAGGGAAACTTCTACTGGGACCAGTATCGAAGCGTCTTGGAATCCAAGGGATTCCCGCAAGACGCTCTCGCAGATCTTGACGAATCCACGACCAAGGTGATCCAGAGGTTGTCCGATCCTTCGGCACCGGAGGCCTACCAGTCCAAAGGCCTCGTGATGGGCTATGTCCAGAGCGGTAAGACTGCCAACTTCGCCGGCACCATCGCCAAGGCCGTGGATGCAGGATATAAATTGGTGATTGTGCTGACCGGGACCATCGAACTGCTCCGCGCGCAGACGCAGAAGCGTTTGGACAAGGAACTCGTGGGAGTGGAGAACGTCCTGGGCGGAGTGGCCACCAAGGTCAAGGAGCTCGAACGACGGATCGCAGAGCTTGATGGCGACGATGCTTCGATTCGCGAGGAACGAGAACATCTCCAGGCCGAGCTACACGGCATCTCAAAGGGTCTGGATTACATATCCACTGGAGACGAGGACTGGAAACAGGGCAAGTTCGCGCGCTTCGGCATGGACCCAAAGCTCGCCGGTGCACCTCGAATCATCCGGTTGACTTCTGCCGCCAAGGACTTCCAGCAAGTGCGGTTCCAACACTATCTGACCGACTACCAGGAAAACTTCCGAAACCCCCAGAGACCCTTGTACGATCCTGAGAACCTGGCTTCCGCCAATGCGCTCCTGGCTGTTGTCAAAAAGAATTCCTCGACGCTCTCGAAGCTTCGATCCTTCCTGGGCAGCATGTCGACGGATCTTTCTGACATTCCGGCACTCATCATCGATGACGAGGCGGACCAGGCGTCCATCAACACCACGCGGCAGAAGAAAACCGCTGAAGACATCGAACGCACCAAGATCAATGGTCATATCGCAGGCATTCTGGGACAGATGCCGCGCTGCCAATACCTCGCCTACACGGCCACACCCTTCGCCAATGTCTTCGTTGATCCGGACGATGCTTCCGACATTTTCCCCAAGGATTTCATATTGGCCCTGGAGCCCTCCCCGGAGTACATGGGAGCCAAGCAGTATTTCGACCTCGAAGGTATCCCTGAAGATCCCACGCCACAGAACTCCAACTCCGCAGCCTATTTCCGCCCGATCGGCGTGGACGAGAACGGCAACGCGGAGGAGAGTGATCTCCGAGCCGCCATCGATGCGTTCATACTCGCGGGTGCCGTGAAACTCTGGAGAAGAGGGAAGGTGGAGGACGCGGGATCGCTGCGCCACCACACGATGATGATCCATGAAGGATCGAAAAATGCGGATCACGCCGAAACGTTGCAGAAAGTGCAACGCGCGTGGCACAGCGCGGCGCCATCCTCCGCGACCGGGGTGGCCCGTCTACGGAAGTTATGGGAAGGGGATTTTCTGGAGGTGTCCGCCGCACGCGCTGCTGAGTCGCCTGTTCCCGAGGACTTCGAAGCTTTGAAGCCGTACGTTGCCGAGGCGGTACGGCGAATCAATGCCGGACGCGTTCTGGATGGAGAACCCAGTCCCGTTGTGCTGGTCAATGGAACCAAGGACTCCGTGTACCGCCAACCGGACATCGATTTCGATGGCGGGGAAGTATGGAAAATCCTCGTCGGTGGCACCAAGTTGAGCCGCGGGTTCACGGTGGAGGGGTTGACGACGACCGTCTACACCCGTGTCACGGTTGCCGCGGACACATTGATGCAAATGGGCCGATGGTTCGGTTATCGCAAACATTATCGAGACTTGGTGCGTCTCTACCTGGGCAGTAGCATCGAGAAAGGTGGTCGAATCGTGGATCTCCATGAGACGTTCACCAGCATTGCCAGGGACGAGGAGGACTTCCGGGCCGAACTGCGTCAGTTCGCGCAGTGGGATGACACCCGAGATCCCATCACCCCGATGGACGTGGCTCCCCTGGTAACTCAACGGCTGCCCTGGCTGAAACCCACGGGAGCCAACAAGATGTACAATGCAAAAATTCTTCAGAAGGCCCAAGGCGGCCGTCTCGTGGATCTGTTCCAGATGAGGGACTGGACCAGCGGCGCGAATGCACGGAACCTTGACCTTCTCAGTGCGCACATCTTCCCTGCTCTGACCGACGAAGGGTATTTTCTGAATGATTCGGGAATGCCATACAGGGTTCGCTATGGCACTCTCCCGGCCAAGGAGGTGTCTTCCTTCTTGGATCAATTCAAGTTCTACGAGCCCGATTCGTACGCTGCGGAACGGGGATTCATACGCTCGAAGAGCCAAGATCCCTCGGGCGGTGGTATCGAGGACTTCCTGATCTACCTCCCCATCCTGGAGCCGAGGACGGGAGGGTACGCCCAAGTGGATTTGCCTGGTCTCAGCGGAACCTGCGCCCACGTACTCAAACGGCAACGGCGTGCCGGACGCAACGACTTCTCCGGAAGCTCACTACGCCAGCGAGTTGCTGCCGAGATCGTTTCCGGCCGCCCTCTCGACGAGCTCGGTGTCCCCACCGATGACGAACTGGCCACCAGTTTGCGACGGGAAAAACGTGCTGCGCTGATGATCACGCTTGCCGCGGACCAGAAGGGGGGAAGAAGTGAGCCCGATGACCTCAAGGACCCCGTTGATTCCCGTGACATCGTGACCCTGCTGAGCGTTTCGGTGCCTTACTCGTCAGCACCCAAGGGCGTGATACGGCGTGCGGTCAGGGATAAGAAGAATCGTTTCTCCCCCATCATCGATCCCAACTGATCATATGATTGCGAAGGACGGCGCGCGGCTACCCGGCCCCGCGCCGTCGTCCCCGCACAGTCGCGCACAAGAAGGGGCCCGCGGCACGCGCCACGGGCCCCACAGAAGCACGGAAGAAGACCCGAACCTCAGTCCACCGCCAACCGCCCCCGCTTCGCGTGCGGGTGCCGGCCGTGCACCGCGTGGTAGAGCAGCGCCGCCACGACCACCAGCACCGCCAGCACCGTGTACATGGTGCCGAACCCGGTGGCGGAGAGCAACAGACCCAGGATCACAGGGCCCACGCCCACGCCCACGTCCATGAGCAGCAGCAGCGTGGAGATGCCGGTGCCCAGCTTGTGGGCGGGCACCGCGTTCACGGCGATAGCCTGCGCGGCCGGCATGAGCGTGCCGTAGCCCAGGCCAGTCATGGCGCCGGCCACGACCACCTGCCAGTCCTGGTTGGCCACCGCCAGGATGCCCAGGGCCACGGCGAAGCAGACGAGGCCCAGGTAGACCACCACGTTGTCGCCGCGCTGGTCCTGCACCTTGCCCAGCACCAGGCGCATGATCAGCATGGCCACGGCGTACGCCACGAAGAACAGGGCGGCGCCGGTGGTGACTCCGCGGTCCTCGGCATAGGCGTTGAGGTAGGTGATGACGCCCGCGTAGCAGACGCCCACCACCAGCATGAAGGAGCCGATGGGCAGCACTGCCGGGTGGGCGATGTCGCTGAGCGAGAAGGCCGCGCGTTGCTTGTCTACCTCCTGGTTGGCCTGGGCTTCACGCTTGACCAGGGGCTCCCGCAGGAAGACACCGAGCACCAGGCCGAGCACGGCGGTGACGAGGGTCGTCCAGAACAGCCACGTGTAGTTCAGCGAGCCCACCAGGAAGAGCCCCAGCGCGGGCCCCACCGCAGTGGCCAGGGTGGTGCCCAGCGCGAAGTACCCGGTGCCCTCGCCGCGGCGGGAGTCGGGGATCACGGACTGCGCGATCGTCATCACGGCGGTGCTCGCGAACGCGTACCCGAAACCGTGCAGCAGACGCACCCCGATCAGCACGGGCAGAGACCCGGCAGGCAGGTACAGCGCGCACGCCACGGCCACGACCACGAGCGCGATCAGCAGCATCTTCCGGCGGCCAAGGATGTCCACGAGGTATCCGGAGACCAGCCGCGCGACGGTCGCCCCCACCACGAACGCACTGGACGCGAAACCGCCCACCGCGTCCGAGGCGGCAAAGCTCTTCACCGCGTACAGCGCCATGGTGGTGACCAGCATGTAGAAGGTCAGGTACTGCAGGAAGTTGACCACCCACGCGACCACGAACGTGGGCGTGACCAGCCGTGCCGGGCCCGCCGAGTGTGCGGGACCGGGCGTGGCCTGCTCCACCACAACCGGCAGTTGACCTGTGGGAACGTCGTCCTTCGCGTCGACCGACACGGGCACCTCCTGGAGTTTTTGGGTTTGTATAGTGCAAGATATTACCCCAGGATTTGTATTATGCAATTTTTGCCGACGACCCCGCTCCCCCGTCTTTCCGCCCCGCCTACCGTTGAGAGCTGCCACGGCGGCAGCCCCTCGGAAGCCGTCCACCCGGGGATGAAAGGATGGAACCGTGCACAGCGATGACTCAGTGAGCGAACTCGTCTACGAGAACATGCTGCTCTCGAGATACGCCCTCCAGGGAGCACCACCCCAGTCCCGCCGGGAGGCGCTGGACCGCAGCTCCACCGTGCTCCTCGCCCGTCTGCAGGCCGGCGGCCCCATGAGCGTGGCCGAGCTGGCCCAGTCCTTCGGTCTGGACATCTCCACCGTCCACAGGCAGGTCGCAGCCGCCATGAAGAGCGGTCTGATCGAGCGCATCAAGGACCCTGAGGGCGGCGTCGCCAAGAAGCACCAACCCACCGAGGAGGGCGTGCACCGTCTTGCGGAGGAACTGGAGGTCCGCCGCGAGTCCTACCAGCGTTTCATTGCGGACTGGCCGCAGGAGGACGTCACCGCGCTGGCCCGTCTCACCCGCCGCTTCAACGAGAGCGTGGAGGCCACCCTCGGCCACAGCTGGCCGCGCGACTACCCCACCGAGTCCTAGCGCACGACGCCGCCCGGGCCGTCCTCAGCACCCCTCCACCTCCGTGATCAGCAGCGCCACGTGCAGGGACGTCCGCGACTCCGGATCGTCCAGCGACACCCCCAGCCTGCGTTCCAGCCGGGCCAGCCGCCCGCAGAGCGCCGGGCGGGAGAGGTGGATCCGCTGGGCCAGCAGGCTCTTGTTCCCGTCGCACGCCAGGAACTGTGTCAACAGCTCACGGTCCTCGTGGCGCTCCACGTCCAGGACGCTCCCGAGTTCCGCGCGCGCGAACATCTGCACGCGCTCGTCCCCGCGCAGCATCGCGAGCAGCCCGCGCAGCCGCACGTCCTGTGCGCGGAGGCACCACCGCCGAGCGGAACCGGAGCGCACAGAACCGGACCGGGCGGCGTCGTCCTGTGCCGCGCGGTCCGCCACGGTCCCGTCCTGCGAGGGGCCACCTTCCGCGCAACCGTCCCGCACGAGCAGGGACACCGCGGCCTCCGCGATCATTCCGGCCTCGTCCAGGCGGGCGGCCGCGCCGATCATCCCCGACTCTGGCTCGGAGACCCCCGCGAGCACCCGCCACGCTCCCCCAGGCGCTGCTCCGCCGCCGTAAGCACCCGTTCCACCACGGCGTCCTGAGGTGTGCGCACGGCCAGCGGCACCAGCACGGCCACGGAGGCAGCGCCGAGACGGCCAGCAAGCGCCGTCGTGCGCTCCCGGCCCAGCGCCCACGCGAGCGCATCGAGCACCGCGACGCCGCACGCCGCCGCCACACGACCTCGGCACCCAGTAGCCGCCCGGCTTCTGCAACGATCCGCTGGACCGGAGCGGCCTCCAGGGTCAGCTGGGTGAAGACCTTGTGGATGCGGCGGTCCGTCTCCAGCTGCTCGAGCTGACGCGCGGCGATCCGGCGGTGCGCCTCCTGCGTGACGGCCACGAACCGCACCTGGCGGCTCAACAGGTACACGGGCAGCTCCCGGTGAGCGGCCGCCGCGCGCAGCACCCGCACCACGGGCTCCCGCCCGGAGAGCACCTCGACCGCGAGCGCCCCGGTGAGGGCGCCGTGGGCAAGGTCGTGCTGATCGGACTGGCCGTGGTCGTGACACCGTTCACCGTCCTGGCCATCATTGGGCGCGTCATCGGGTTCTTCTAGACCCGCTCCGCCGCAGACCCACCCCAGGGCCGGGGCCACGGCTGACGAGCCCCTCCGTGCGCCATAGGGTGGAGGCATGACTCGGATCACCAGCTTCACGCGACAGGGACTCACGTTCGACGTTCTCGACCAGGGCCCGGAGGACGGCCCCGTGGTCCTGTTGCTGCACGGTTTCCCGCAGGATGCCCGCGGCTGGGACGACGTCGCCGAACGGCTGAACGCGCAGGGGCTGCGCACTCTCGCCATGGACCAGCGTGGGTACTCCCCGGGCGCCCGCCCCACCGAGCTGGCCGCGTACCGCCGCGAGGAGCTCTCCGGGGACGCGCTGGCCCTCGCGGACGAGGCCGGAGCGGAGCGGTTCCACCTGGTGGGCCACGACTGGGGCGGGGTGCTCGCCTGGGACATCGCCCTGCGCGCACCGGAGCGGGTGACCTCGCTGACCGTGCTGTCCACCCCGCACCCCACCGCGCTCGGGCACGCGCTCAAGACCCCGGACCAGCTCAAGAAATCCTGGTACATCGGCATGTTCCAGATCCCCGCCGCACCGGAGCGTCTGCTCGCCGGTCGCGTGGGAACCCTCACCCGCCGTGCGGGCATCCCCGAGGAGGCCGCGGAACGCTACGAGCGTCGCTTCGCCACCGCGGACGACCTGCGCGGGCCCATCAACTGGTACCGCGCCATGCTGCGCAAGGACGGCGTGACCGGTAAGAATGCTGGAAACGGCATCATCACGATGCCCACCACGTTTGTGTGGGGCAACCGGGATCCCGCCCTGGGCCGAACGGCCGCGGAGGAGACCGAGGTGTACGTGCACGCGCCGTACGAGTTCATCGAGCTCGATGCCGGGCACTGGCTGCCCGAGCGCGAGGCCCCCGCGGTGGCCGAGGCCATCGTGGACCGCATATCCTCCGTCACGTCCGACTGACGCCGAACGGCCGGGGCAGTTCTCACCGTCAGGACCCCGGGGAGCCCAGCACCTCCAACACGGCGTCCCCGTATTCGGCGAGCTTCTTGGCGCCCACTCCGCTGATGCCGCTGAGCTGCGCGGTCGAGGCCGGGGCGGCCTCCACGATGCCGACGAGCGTGGCGTCCGAGAACACCATGTAGGGCGGGATCTGCTTCTCCTTGGCCACCGATGTCCGCCACTCCCGCAGCGCCTCGAAGGTCTCCTTCGCGGCCTCGTCCAGGGTGTCCGCAGCCCGCGAGCGCCCGCTGCCCCCGCCGCTGCGGGCGCGTCCGTTCGCGCGCGCCGTCGGCGCCCTGTCCACCGCCAGCTCCAGGGTGCCCTCACCGCGCAGCACGGGTCCGGCCTCCGGGCCGGGAACGAGCACGCCGAAATCACCGACGGCCTCCACGACCCGGCGGGCAAGCAGCTGCCGCAGTACCGAGCGCCACTCCCGCTCGGAGAGGTCCTGCCCGATCCCCCACACGCTCAGCTCCTGGTGGCGCGACGCCTCCGTGCGCTCGTTGCTGCGGCCCAGCAGGATGTCGAAGACCTTGCCGGAGCCGAACTGCTCACCGCGTTCGCGTTGCAGCCTGATGAGCGTGGACAGCAGCTTCTGGGCTGGCACGGTGGCGTCCCAGACCTTGGGCGGGTTCAGGCACGTATCGCAGTTGCCGCACGGCTCGGAGTCCTGGCCGAAGTACCGCAGCAGCTGCACACGACGGCAGTCCGTGGTCTCGCACAGGGCGAGCATGGCGTCCAGGTGCGAGCGCGCATTGCGTTTGTGCAGGTCAGATCCGTCTCCCTGGTCGATCATGCGCCGCTGGTTGACCACGTCGCCCAAGCCGTACGCCATCCATGCCGTTGCGGGCATACCATCGCGGCCGGCGCGGCCTGTCTCCTGGTAGTACCCCTCGATGCTCTTCGGCAGGTCCAGGTGGGCTACGAACCGCACGTCCGGCTTGTCGATCCCCATGCCGAACGCGATCGTGGCGACGACGACGATCCCCTCCTCCCGCAGGAACCGCACCTGGGTCTCGTGGCGCACCGCGGCGTCGAGACCCGCGTGGTAGGGCATGGCGTCGACCCCGCGGGCGCCGAGCCACGCGGCAGTGGACTCCACGCTCTTGCGGGACATGCAGTAGACGATGCCCGCCTCCCCCGGGTGCTCCGACTGGATGAGCCGCAGCAGCTGGTCCTTCGCGCGGTCCTTGGACTCGATCCGGTACTGGATGTTGGGGCGGTCGAAGTTGGAGACGAAGTGCCGCGCGTTCTCCATGCGCAGCCGCTCGGTGATCTCCTGGTGGGTGGCCCGGGTGGCGGTCGCGGTGAGTGCGATGCGGGGAACATCCGGGAAGGCGTCCGCAAGCACGGACAGCCCCATGTAGTCGGGGCGGAAGTCATGCCCCCACTGGGAGACGCAGTGCGCCTCGTCGATCGCGAACAGGGCGATCGGTGCGCGCTTCAGCAGCTCAACGGTGCGCGACAGGATGAGCCGTTCGGGGGCCATGTAGAGCAGGTCAATGTCCCCGGCGAGAAGCTGCCGCTCCACCTCCTGCGCCTCGTAGGGCTCCAGGGTGGAGTTGAGGTACGCGGCGCGGATGCCCACGGCCTCGAGCGCGGCCACCTGGTCGGACATCAGCGCGATCAGCGGGGAGACCACCACGCCCGTGCCCTCCCGCAACAGTGCGGGGATCTGGTAGCACAGGGACTTGCCGCCGCCCGTAGGCATGAGGACCACGGCGTCCCCGCCACCCACCACCTGCTCGATGATCTCCGCCTGCTCACCGCGGAAGGCGTCGTACCCGAAGACCTCCTGCAGGACGCCCAGGGATGTGGTGGCAGTGGCGGTGGAAGTCATGCCTCCAGGGTAGGCGGTGGGGGCGGGAGCTCAGGGCGCTCACCGCCGTCGTGTGGACAGACCCGCACCTCAGTCACGCAGGATCGCCGGGAGCATGTCCAACTCGTTGAGGCGGTGCACCACGTGCTTCGTCAGGACGTTGCGATGCAGACTCACCACGTACCGCCCCGGCCCTGACATCTTCTGCAGCAACCCGGACTCGACCATGCGGCGCAGACGGTGGCTCCTGTTCGACGGAGACCCCTTGATGACGTCTTCGAGATCGCCCGCTTTAGCCCTTCCTTGGCGCGCCACCGCGTAGATCACATCTGCGTCCGTCTCCGTGACCTCCCCCGCGGCGAGGGCGGCATTGACCGAAGGCCCCACGACCTCCTCGGAAATGAAGCGGGGGCCAGCGAGACGGCTGACCCTGTCCATGTCGTCCTTGAGGCCGTGGACCACATACCCGGCCCAGGCCAGCACCCCCTCCGGGCTCAGGGAGTCCGCTCCCGCGAGGTGGTCGTAGTACGACTGCCGGTCGGCACCAAAAACTGCTGTGGGGTTGAGCGGACGCGCGGCGCTCCTGGAGGTGTAGCCCTGGTTGCTCAGCATGGCGTACGTCAGCAGGCGTGAGACCCGCCCGTTACCATTGGCAAACGGATGTATCCAGACGAACCGGTGGTGGACCAGCGCGATCTGGAGGAGTTGGTGCTGTGCGGGCACTTCCTTGTTTGCAAACTCCAGGAGCTGGTCCATGTCCGCCTGGACGGACCCGGGTGCGGGCGGGACATGGGACGCTCCAGCGATCCCGACGGGGATTGTTCGATAGCTGCCCGGGTGCTCGTCACCCTCACGTTCGAGTCCCTGCACGGCGAGCTGGTGGAGTTCACGGATCAGCCCATGAGTCAGGGACAGCCTTCCATGGGCTGCCAACTCGTCCATGTAGTCAGTTGCCTGCTCCAGCTGCAGAATCTCTCGCACGGCGTCTGCTGCTGGCTGTCCCGTGGCCGCGGCCCGCCGGGCTTCGGCCACGACATCCGCCACCGTGGTCCGGTTCCCTTCGATGCGTGCCGACATGACGCTCGTGAGACCTTGGAACAGCCTGCGCAGCTCCAGGCCAAGAGGGTCGTCAAGGTGCTCAGTACGAAAATCCACGCGCACCCGCTCCAGGGCGAACAGATCCGTCACGAGCGCACTCGCGAAATCGACCTCGGGGAAGACCATGGGTTGCATGCATCAAAATTTATCCGAGGATCAGACAGATTTGAACATCGGAGCCTCTGCCCCTTAGAAACACGGGGAAAGGGGGTAATACCCACTTGTAAATTCTTGACTTCTACGAGTATGGGAACTTGACGCTCACCTCCAGCGGGATATCCTTCTGGGCGACCCGATGCCAGGTGGTGGGCAGCCCCACGGTGGATCTAGACTCTCCCCGTACGTTTTCGAGATCCACAGCCGTGGAGGAACGAGGCCTTCGTGCGTCAGGGGGTTGCCGGCTTCTTCAACGCCGGCACTGAACAGCGCTGACCGGACGCGGCGGGTGAAGACCACCCCGTCGCGCGCTTCCACCCACCCCTTTTCCACCTCCCCGCGGCGACCGCGCTCCACGAGCGCGCCGCACGCCGTCACCCTCCCGCAGCACACGGCACGACGACGCCGCCCTCCCCCACCGCGCCCCTTGGCACCCGGGTGCCCGCGCGCCGTCGTGACCCGCACGTGGCGGGCAGGGGGAGACCATCCTCGAAGGACCAAAGAACATGAATACGCATACAGAAACCGAGATCCGCAAGAGCTTCGTCAACTGCTCCAAGGGCGCTGCGCAGCGCATCAACATCCCGCAGGACGTGCTCCACGGGGACTGGGAGTCCCAGATCTTCCTGGGCTGGTACGACCCGAAGTCACCGCGGGCGGGCTACGTCGTCGTCGAGACCGAGCACGGGCTGCGCGGGCTGGTGCTCGAGAAGAGCGCGCAGAAGGCGAGCGGTGGCGCGCGTATGTGTCAGATCTGCCTGACGCTGCACCCGGCCAGCGGCGTCTCACTGGTGTCGATCCAGCGCTCCAAGACCGCGAAGGACCGCTACAACTCCGTGGGCACCTACGTGTGCTCGAACTTGGCGTGCAGCGACTACACGATGGGGCGCCGCAAGCCCGAGGGCATCCGGCAGATGGAGGAGACCATGAGCCCGGAGGAGCGCGCCGATCGCGCGCTCGCCAACATGCGCGGGCTCGTGGAGCGCGTGGCCGAGGCCATGGGGAAGTAGCGGCCTCCGCGGCGGGGCGGACGCGGGCAGGACCCACCCCGCCGCCGGGCGCGCAGCGCGGACCGCCCCAGCTTGATCTGCGCCCGCGTCAGCTGGTGAAGGGCTTGGAGAAGATCGGAACCATGATGTCGCTGAAGTTCTCCTCGTTTGCCATCTCGCGGCGGAACTTCTGGCCCGGGTGGTGACGCACGAACTGGCGACGCCGCCCGGCCCAGAGGATCTCGGACGCCACGTACTGCCCGAGCATGCCGCCCATGCACAGGCAGAATGCGGTGATCGCGGCCTCGAGGACGTTCTCCCCGGCGTCCTCGAGGCCGAAGATCACCCCCAGGACACCCTGGTAGACGAGCATTCCCGGGAACAGCGGGAGCAGCACGACCATGAGCGTGGCGTTCGAGGCCAGGTTCAGGGCGCGGGTGAGGGTGACGCTCAGGATGCCCGCGACAATCGAGGCGATCAGAATGGCACCGAACGAACTGATGCCCGTGGCGGTGATGGCGAGGACCCCCAGCTGCACCAGGCCGCCGAATAGACCGAGGGACACCAGCTTCCACCCACGACCACCCGAGGCGAGCGCGAAACCGGCGGAGACCACGGCGGCACCAAGGACGGTGAGGGCCCAGCGGGAGTCGTCCATCTGCAGCGTCTCGATGTAGTCCACAGAGTCGCCCACGAGCGGCCGCATGGCGTGGATCCCGATGGTCACACCGGCCACCAGACCGGCGGTGCTCGTGATGGCCTCGAAGATGCGCCCGGAGGCGGAGACGTACCACCCGGTGATGACGTCGTGCACCGCGCCGTACGCGGCGATCCCCGCGAGCCACGCGGCCAGCGCGGCAACGATGCACACGGCCGTCTGGGTGATGTCGAAGAGCACCCCCGCCACGGTCGCCCCCAGCACCGCGGTCAGTCCCCCGGCCGCCAGGCTGAAGACCTCAGGGGCCTTGATCCGCTGGACCAGGGCGTAGACCCCGTAGACGACCGCGGAGACGATCGCGGCCGTGATGGCGGTGGGCCAGCTTCCGCCCAGGATGAGAGCGAACCCGACACCGAACATCCCGAAACCGGTCATCGTCAGACGGTGGCCGATGTGCCGGGACTCCGCGAGGATCTCGTCCATGCGCTGGATCCCCTCCTCCGCAGAGATCCGGCCGAGCACGAAGTCCTCCAGCACCTCTCCAGTGTCCGTGCGCAGCTGGATGTCCAGGGTCCCGGGCTGGGACTCGAACACACGCGTGCTCGGCGCCTTGTCCGGCGCGTCCTGGTGGCTGATGGTCACCTGCCCCAGCCCGACGCTCACCGTGACGTCCCGCAGGTCCGTCTTGCGGAAGATCGACAGCAGGGACTTGGTGGTGTTGGCGGACCCCGCCCCGCTGCGGATCAGGGCGTCCGCAATCTGGAAGGCGAGTTTGTAAGCAGCCTGTTCAGTGGTGAGCACCGATCAAGCGTAGTGGGGCGGGCCGGTTACGGGCGAGGTGGGTGCGCTCCCGGGGAGTGGGAGGTTGGACACAGGGCACGGGCGCAGCTCCCCCCGGAACGCAGCACAGGACGGGGAGCTGACGACTTTAGAACCCCTCCAGCGCCATGTTCGCAAACCGTGAGTAGTGCCCCTGGAACGCCACCACGATCGTCTTGGTGGGACCGTTGCGGTGCTTGGCCACGATCACGTCCGCCTCGCCGGCGCGCGGGGACTCCTTGTCGTAGACGTCCTCGCGGTGCAGCAGGATGACCATGTCCGCATCCTGCTCAATTGAGCCCGACTCGCGCAGGTCACTCACCTGCGGCTTCTTGTCCTGGCGCTGCTCGGAGCCACGGTTCAGCTGGGAGAGTGCCACCACGGGCACGTCCAGCTCCTTGGCGAGCAGCTTGAGGGCACGGGAGAACTCGGAGACCTCCTGCTGGCGGGACTCCACCTTCTTGCCGGAGCTCATGAGCTGGAGGTAGTCGAGGATCACCAGGTTGAGGTCGTGCTTCTGCTTGAGGCGGCGGCACTTGGCGCGGATCTCCATGAGGGACATGTTCGGGGAGTCGTCGATAAACAGCGGCGCCTCGTTCATCTTGCCCATGATCTGCGCGATCTTCGCCCACTGGTCGTCCTGCAGCGTGCCCGCGCGCAGGTCCTGCATGTTCAGCGTGCCCTCCGCGGAGAGCAGGCGCATGGCGATCTCGTTGCGGCTCATCTCCAGGGAGAAGATCACCGAGGTCATCCCGTGCTTGATGGACGCGGAGCGCGCCACGTCCAGCGCGAGCGTGGACTTGCCCATGGCCGGTCGCGCCGCGATCACGATCATCTGCCCACCCTGGAACCCGTGGGTGAGCTCGTCCAGCTCCACGAACCCGGTGGGCACGCCCTGCATCCCGGAGCGGCTGCCCGCGGCCTCGATCTCATCCACGGTGGCTTCCATGACGTCCTTCAGCGGGACATAGTCCTCCGCGGTCCGCCGCTCGGCCACCTGGTAGATCTCGCCCTGGGCCTCGTTGACGATGTCGTCCACTTCGCCGTCGTGTGCGTAGCCCAGCTGCACGATCTTGGTGCCGGCCTCCACGAGCCGCCGCAGCACCGCGCGCTCGCGCACGATCTCCGCGTAGAACCCCGCGTTCGCAGCCGTGGGAACGGAGGCGATCAGCGAGTGCAGGTACGCGATCCCGCCGATCCGCTCGATCTCACCGTTCTTGGTGAGCTCGTCCCCCACGGTAATGGCGTCCGCCGGTTCGCCGCGCCCGTAGAGGGAGACCACGGCATCGTAGATGTTCTCGTGCGCCGGCTTGTAGAAGTCGACGCCGCGCAGCACCTCCACCACGTCCGCGATGGCGTCCTTGGAGAGCATCATCCCGCCCAGCACCGACTGCTCGGCCTGGTTGTCGTGCGGCATGGTGCGGCCGTAGTCCTCGCGCGGCCCGGAGGAGTATTCGGACACCCTTACCCACTTTCATCACGTCGGAGGCGCCCACCCGGTGCGGCGCCCGGTACATTCTCGCACCGCCCTCAGACGCGCAGAAGCGCCGTCACGCAGCCGGGACGACGCCGCCGCGCGGCTGGCTTCCAGCTCCCCCAGCCGTCTCCCGGTGGGGGCCACGGGCGACCAGCCGGCGTCGTCGTACCCAGGCGAGGTCAGTCATTCACAACCTGTGGAAAACTCTGTGGAGATCTTGTGGAACACGCCGCGCGGCGGTGTGCACAGCATGTGGACTCGGCTGTGGAAAACCGCCCCCTCTGGGGAGAACTCAGGCGAAGAGCGCGAACAGCAGCAGCCAGAGCAGGGGCGAGAACACCACGGACAGCACCAGCACCAGCACGTAGCGCCCGCGCAGCGCCGGGAACGCCACGGTTCCCGCGACCCCCATGACGAACGTCACCAGGGACGTGACCACGCTCAGCACCATCCCCACCAACAGGATCGTCATGGCTGTATGCGACCCGAAGCCGTTGCCGGTCGTGAAGCCTCCCAGGAAGAGCAGCGGGGTGAGGATCGCGCACGCGAATGCGGCCCAGAACAGTTTTCTGCCGGTTCTCGGACGGGAGGCTCTCATGCTCACCCAGACATGGTGCCATGCCCCGCTCCACGGTGACTGGACGGGCGCGGCGACGCACGTGTCCACGCGGGTGGGATCGTCGAGCACCACGGCTCACCCGCCCTGGACACGAAGGAACCCCGCGGCCGAAGCCACGGGGTTCCTTCGTTGAGCCGTCACACGGAGGGCAGTTCCTCAGCGCGCGGTGCGTGATCGCCTGGTGATCAGGCGGGCACGACCTCGAACTCGATGTTCGCGTTGACGTCCTCGTGCAGGTGGACCACGGCCTGGTAGACACCGGTGGTCTTGATGCGCTGGGTGAGGTCCACGCGACGCTTGTCGATGGAGCCGAGACCGGCGTTCTCCACTGCGGCGGAGATGTCACCGGCGCGGACCGTGCCGAACAAGCGACCCTCGGCACCGGACTTGACCGGAACGGTCAGCGTGGTGGAGGTGAGCTTGGCGGCGAGCGCCTGCGCATCCTCGAGGGAGTGCAGCTCGCGCGTGGCGCGGGCCTGCTTGATGGAGTCGATCTGCTTCTCGGCGCCGCGGGACCACGGGGTCGCGAAGCCGCGGGGGAACAGGAAGTTACGGGCGTAGCCGTTCTTCACGTCCACCACGTCGCCCGCGGAACCGAGCCCGGAGACTTCCTGGGTCAAGATGATCTTTGCCATGAATTCTCAGTCCTCTCTGATCAGCGGCCAGCGCCGGAGTAGGGCAGCAGTGCCACTTCACGAGCGTTCTTGATCGCCTGGGCGATCTTGCGCTGCTCCTGGACGGACACGCCGGTCACACGGCGAGCGCGGATCTTGCCGCGATCGGAGATGAACTTGCGCAGAAGGGCGACATCCTTGTAGTCGATCTCGGTGATGTCGGCCGCCTTGAGCGGGTTCTGCTTTGGTTTCGGCTTGCGGATTTCAGCCTTGGCCATCGTGGTGCTCCTTTTCTGGTGCGGAGCCCGCAGGCGCACCTGCGGGATGGGTGGTTGTGATGAGGTTTAGAAGGGAGGCTCGTCCTCGGAGTCAGCACCCCAGTCGTAGTTGCCCCCGGAGGACTGGCCCCACGGGTCACCACCCTGTTGACGCTGCTGCTGGCCGCCACGGCTGCCCTGGTTCCCGTTGAACCCGCCGCCCTGACCGCCCTGGTTTCCGCCGAAGCCGCCACCCTGCTGGTCGTTGAAACCACCCTGGTTGCTGCTCTGGCCTCCACCGAAGCCGCCCTGACCGCCGCCGAAGCCCTGGTTCCCACCGTAGGAGTTGCCTCCGCCGCGCGAGTTCCGGTTGACCTTGGCGGTCGCGTACCTCATGGAGGGGCCGATCTCGTCCACTTCCAGCTCGGTGCTGGTGCGGCGCTCCCCTTCTTTGGTCTCGTACGAGCGTGCCTTGAGCCGTCCCTGGACGATCACGCGGGTGCCCTTGGTGAGGGACTCCGCGACGTTCTCCGCGGCCTCACGCCAGACGGAGCAGCGCATGAAAAGAGTTTCCTGGTCTTTCCACTCGTTGCTCTGCCGGTCGAAGGCACGCGGGGTGGACGCAACGGTGAAGTTGGCCACGGCGGCTCCGGACGGCGTGAAGCGCAGTTCGGGGTCGGCAGTCAGATTTCCGATCACTGTAATGACGGTGTCGCCAGCCATGTGAACCTCCGGATTCTGTGGACGCTGGATACGAGACACGGTGAGTTGAAAAGCATGTCACGGTCGGGGTGCGGGACCCCGTTCGTGGGCACGCGGTGTGCAGTCCGGATGGACGTGCACGCTCAACTCACTTGCCGTGGATCTTCTGCTCTTCCGGACGGATGATCTTGGTGCGCATGACGGCCTCGTTGAGGTTCAGGACGCGGTCCAGCTCCTTGGCGGTCTGCGGCTCGGCGGTGAAGTTCACCACGGCGTAGATGCCCTCGGACTTCTTCTGGATCTCGTAGGCCAGGCGACGACGGCCCCAGATGTCGAGCTTGTCGACGGTGCCGTTCTCCTTGGTGACGACCTCGAGGAACTTCTTGAGGGTCGGCTCGACGGCGCGCTCCTCCACCTCGGGGTTGAGGATGACCATCAGTTCGTATTCACGCATGTAAAGAACCCACCTCCTTCGGGCTAAGCGGCTGCGGTCTCTCCACAGCAGGAGGTTCTGTGCGTATGTCGGTGCCGGCAACGTGGAACACACGGCACACAGACTTGCCTACTTTACTACAGCGGCGCCTCAGTAGCCACCCACCCGGCGGGCCAGCCGGGCGTTGAGGACGGCCACGCGCACGGGGATCACGAAGAGGTCGATGAACATGAGGATCCACAGCGGGACCAGGAAGATCCAGCCGACCAGGATGCCCACGGTGGCCCAGCCGATCAGGCCGAGCAGGAGGTAGAAGATGCCCTGGACGGGCTGCGCGAGGTAGAACTTGTGGATCCCGAGCTGACCCAGGAAGAACCACAGCACGTAGGCGAGCACGGTGGACTTCCCGCCCACCACGTTGACATTCACGGGCTGGCTCACGGGCCAACCCTGGCCCCACTGGCTGGAACCGCCCGAGGGTCCGAACCCTCTGCCCTGGCCATAGCCGCGGGCACTCTGGTCGCGCGGGGGCAGCGGCTCGGCCCTGTAGTACTCGGGTTCATCGGCCATGGCGGACCCCTCTCCTCGTCCCCGGCTGCCGTGGTGCAGCCACCTCCATGGTAAAAGCGTGAAACTCACTTCTCGGCGTCGGTCAGCGCTGAGCGCAACCGCACCTCGGTGGTGAGCTCCTCGCCGGTGCTCCGGGCGCTCACGTCGATCCCGAACCGCACGGTGCCGCTGCGCTGCCGCCCGTTCTCGAGCCACGTCACCTTCGCCTGGGTCGCCCGGAACCGTGCCGCGTGGAACGCGAGGGGCGCCTCGGCGTCCGGCTGCAGCAGGAGCGAGGGCCGGGATGTCACCTCCCAGCGGACGTTGGAGACTCCCCCGGGCAGCCCGCCCTCGTCCGGTGAGGCGCTGGCGGTCCCGGACGCGGACGACGTCGCCCGCTCCAGCTCCCGGGGCACGGGACAGGACGCGGCGTCGAACTGCAGATCCCGCTCGCACGCCCCGAGCGTGCGCTGCACCTCGGTCTCCACCGACTGCCACATGCGCGGGGACGGTGCCACCGTGAGCTCCTCGGTCACCGCCGGGCGCGGGTCGGTGAGAGATATTGCTGCAGTGGCATGTTCTTTGGTGAGGAGGTAGGAGTCACCCGGCAGCGCGACGTCGTACCGTCCCGGCAGCGCCTCGAAGCGCCAGGCCCGTGCGTGCGGCCGCGAGGAGTCCGGTGACGTGACGTGCCCGGCGTCCGGGCGGACCTTCTCCCCGTTGACCGCGAGTGCGTCCAGGGGCCCGGGCATGCGCACCTCCACGCTGGTGTCGTCGCGTGTTAGCAGGCGCCAGGCGTCGTTGAACGGGCCCCACGCGCTGACCTGCTCCACGGTGTAGGTGCGCCGGACCGTGGAGCCGCCCCCCAGGTGGACGTCCACCGAGACCACGGCGTGCCGGCCCTGCACCATGGTGCCCACGACATCGTGCCCCACCGGCCGGTCGGCCGCCGCCCGGTAGACCCGGTTGGGGAGCAGCTGTGCGAGGTTCTGGCCGCCGCCCACGAGCAGGGGTGCGAGGACCTGGCGGGAGCTGCCGTTCTCGAGGTGGCCGAGGTAGGCGTCCACCGGTGCCCGGGGATCCCGGGCGACGACCACGTAGTTGGCCACCGCGGCCCACGCCGCCACAGTCACGACCACCACCGCCAGGATGAGCGCGAGGGGACGCCGCAGGGTGTTCCACGCGGGGATGCTCACGGGCGCGGAGGACTCCCGCTCTCCGTCGGTCATCGGTGCGCGCCCTACTGCACGGCCGAGGCGCCCAGCGCCGCCGCCTTGCGCCCGCGGAACATGTCCACCACCACGGCCACCACCAGGTAGATCAGGAACAGGTAGCGCACCACGGCCAGCAGGTCCTGGGCGCTCCAGCCGAACTCCTCGATCCACGGCAGGGTGGGCCACGCGGAGGAGGGCAGCACCACGGTGGCCCAGTAGAGCATCTCCACCACCTGCCACAGGCCGAACTCGATCCAGTTGCGTCGGCACAGGATCACGAGGGGCACGAGCCAGACCACGTAGTTGAGCGAGTACTCCTTGGCCAGCAGGATGTAGAGGGCGAGCAGCAGGAAGGTGACCTGCACCACGGACGGCTCGCGCTTGCTCAGCAGCGCCACGAGCAGGACGAACACGAGGCCCAGGACCATGCTCAGCAGCACGTACTGGCCGCCGTCGCCCAGGCTCGTCCCGGTGCGGGGCTCCACCACGGAGGTCCACACGTTCCACAGGGAGGAGCGCTCCGTGTCCGAGCGCACCATGTCCGCGAACTGGGCCCGCCACCGGTCCCACGAGGTGATCATGTAGGTGCCGTTGATCAGCGCCCACGCGATGACCGCGCAGAGCAGGGCGGAGACGATGTCCTTCAGGAAGCGGTGGCGCGCGGCCATGATGAGGATCGCCACCAGCACCACCACGGGGAAGAACGCCACGGAGGCGCCGAAGCCCACCATGATCCCGGCGAGCGCCGGGTTCCCGCGCACGTAGCCGAGCAGCGCGAGCATCATGAACAGCACGGCCCACAGGTCCCAGCTCTGGAAGCCCACGAGCACGATCACCGGTGCGAGCGCCATGACCAGCGCGTCCGTGCGGCGGTTGCCGCTGAGCGAGGAGACCACGGCCACGATCGCGAGCCACACCAGGGCGAGCAGCACCAGGGAGAGGTCCAGGTAGAAGCCCTGCCCCACGTCCAGGCCCATGAGGGAGGAGAGGTTGGAGGCGAACCACCCGATGATGGTGGTGATCATGCCCACGAGCACCGGCTGGTCTCCGGTGGGTCCACCGGTGAAGAACCCGTTGGCCACGTCCGTGGAGTGCACGCCCAGGTCCCCCGTGCCGATCACGGTGGCGCACAGCTGGGGAACCTGCTCGGCCATGTGCCAGTCCGGCACACGGCAGGGGATGCGCAGCAGGTAGGCCATCATGACCGTGTAGAGGCCGAGGCCCAGCAGCACCAGACCGGCATTTCCTCCGGACCTGTTGCGCGCACCTTCCAGGCTCATGCGGGTACTCCTCGGCCGTGACGACGTTTGGCCCCAAGTGTTCCACGAGGGCGGGTGATCCACACGCCGCGGCGCGTGAACGCAGTGCCGCCACCTCCTGCGACGACGACGCCGCGCACGCGCCGTCAGGAGCCGACGATGCCCTTCTCGCGCGCCCAGGCCAGGAGCCGCTCACGTGCGACGTCCTCCCCCACGGCGCCCTCGTCCAGGCGCATCTCCAGCAGGAACTTGTAGGCACGGCCCACCACGGGCCCGGGTGGCACGCCCAGGACCGCCATGATCTGCTGCCCGTCCAGCTCGGGGCGCACGGCCTCGAGCTGCTCCTGCTCGGCGAGCTGGTCGATGCGCCGCTCGAGCTCGTCGTAGTGCGCGGCGAGCCGGGCGGCCTTGCGCCTGTTGCGGGTGGTGACGTCCGAGCGGGTGAGCCGGTGCAGCCGTTCAAGCTCGTCCCCGGCGTCGCGCACGTAGCGGCGCACCGCGGAGTCGGTCCAGCCCGCCTCGCCGTATCCGTAGAAGCGCATGTGCAGCTCCACGAGGCGTGTGACGCGCTTGATGGTCTCGTTGTCGAAGCGCAGGGCCTTCATCCGCCGGCGTGTGATCTTGGCGCCCACCACCTCGTGATGGAGGAAGCTGACCGCCCCGGAGGGCTCGAAGCGCCGGGTGGCCGGCTTGCCGACGTCGTGCATCAGGGCCGCGAAGCGCAGCGCGAAGTCCGGGGCGGGAACGGGGCCGTCCGGGCCCGTCTCCTTCTCCGCGGCCTGTTCCATGACCGTGAGGGAGTGCTGGTAGACATCCTTGTGGTGGTGCGCCGCGTCCGTCTCGAGCTGCAGGGCGGGCACCTCGGGCAGCACGATCTCCGCGAGCCCCGTCTCCACCATCAGCTCGACGCCGCGGCGCGGCTGGGCGCCGCAGATCAGCTTCACGAGCTCCTCGCGCACGCGCTCCGCCGAGACGATCTCCAGCCGCGGCGCCATCGCCGTCATGGCCTCCCGCACGGGCTCCACCACGTCCAGGCCCAGCTGGGACGTGAACCGTGCGGCGCGCATCATGCGCAGGGGGTCGTCCGTGAAGGAGTCCTCCGGGGTGCCGGGCGTCCGCAGCACCCCCGCGGCCAGGTCCTTGACGCCGCCGAACGGGTCCACGAGCTCCATGTCCGGCAGACGCAGGGCCATGGCGTTGACCGTGAAGTCCCGGCGGCGCAGGTCCTCCGTGAGGTCGTCCCCGAAGGCCACCGTGGGCTTGCGCGAGTCCGGGTCGTAGTCCTCCGCGCGGTAGGTGGTGACCTCCAGCTGCATCCCGGCCTTGCGCATGCCGATGGTCCCGAACTCCCGGCCAATCTCCCAGTGGGCGTCCGCCCAGTCTCGGATGATCGCCAGCGTCTGGTCCGGGCTCGCGTCAGTGGTGAAGTCCAGGTCCAGGGCGTCCCTGCCCAGCAGCAGGTCCCGCACGGGACCGCCCACCAGGGAGAGCTCGTGGCCCGCCCGGTCGAAGAGGCGCCCCAGCTCGCGCGAGACGGGGTGGAGTGAGGAGGTGTCCGGCAGCTGCGTCATGATGAGAGCCATTATCGCATCACCGGGCCGCGGACCACCGTGCGACGGAGCGCACGCGGGACGCACACGCAGTGCCGGGCGCGCTGTGAGAAGCGGGGCGGGGCGGCGGACCCTGGGCCCACGGAGGCGAGGGGAGCGCGGAGGCCCCGAGCGGCGTCGTCCCCGGTGAGCGTCCCCACCCCAGCCCCCTGGGCACCCCTGGCCCATCAGGGAGTGCCATGCGAAAGTGGCTAAGGTAGGGGCCATGGCTTTCCCCGTACCCAGCGCGCCCAAGAGGCGACCGAACCAACCGGTCTCTGCGCTGCCCACGGTGGAAGAGGTCTCGGCCGGTGGGATCGTGGTCAACCTGTCCGACCCCACTCACCCCGTGGCCATCATCGCCCGCATCAACCGCGGCGGACGCCTCGAGTGGTGCCTTCCCAAGGGTCATCCCGAGGGTGAGGAGACCAACCAGCAGGCCGCCGTGCGGGAGATCGAGGAGGAGACCGGGATCGAGGGCCGGGTGCTCTCTCCCCTGGGCAGCATCGACTACTGGTTCACGGTCGCAGGGCACCGCGTGCACAAGACCGTCCACCACTTTCTGCTGGAGGCCACCGGCGGCTACCTGACCACCGAGAACGATCCCGACCACGAGGCCGTGGATGTAGCGTGGTCCGGGATCGACGACCTCGGCCGGAAGCTGTCCTTCCCCAACGAACGGCGGATCGCAGACATCGCCAGGGAATACATCATCCACCAGCTGTAGGGCGGTCCCGCTCGAACCGTCGTGCGCCGCACACGGTCCCCACCCCTTGCGCAGGAGGCCTTGTTCCATGCAGAAGTCCGGGGCGCGCGCCAGCGCCGTGATGGCCTCGGGGACACTGGTCTCCCGCGTCCTGGGGTTCGTGAAGACCTTCCTCATCACCGTGGCCATCGGCTCCGCCACCACCATGGCGGACGTCTTCCAGCTGGCCAACACCCTGCCCAACCTGATCTACGTGCTGATCGCCGGCGGTGTGTTCAACGCCGTGCTGGTCCCCCAGATCATCAAGGCGTCCAAGGCCGAGGACGAGGGTGCGGACTACATCTCCCGGCTGATCACCCTGGCCGTCATCGCGCTGCTGGTGATCACCACCGCGGTGGTGGTGTGCGTGGGTCCGATCATGCGGCTGATGGGCCCCGGGTGGACGGACGCCCAGCTGGCCATGGGCACCACGTTCGCGCTCATCACGTTCCCCCAGATCTTCTTCTACGGGCTCTACACCGTGGTGGGGCAGGTGCTCAACGCCAAGGGGGCGTTCGGCGCGTACATGTGGGCCCCGGTGCTCAACAACCTGATCGCCATCGCCTCTCTGCTGGTGTTCATCCGCCAGTTCCACCCCTTCCGCCTGGAGCACCACACGGTGGAGAACTGGACCCCGGGGCAGACCTTCTGGCTCGTGGTGATGGCCACGGTCGGCGTGGCCGCGCAGGCCCTGATCCTGTTCTGGCCCCTGGCCCGACTGGGTCTGAAGATCCGCCCCCGCTTCGGCTGGCGCGGCATCGGCCTGGCCGCCGCCGGGAAGCTGGGCGGCTGGACGCTGGCCACGGGCCTCGTGGCAAACCTCGCGTTCATGGCCCTGTACCGCACCGCCGCCATCCCCACCGGCGCCAGGCCCGACGTCGCCCCCGGCCCGGGTGCCCCCGTTCCGATCGCGGGCACGGCCGTCCTGGACCAGGCCACCATGCTCTACGCGCTGCCGCACGGAGTGATCGGGCTGTCCATCGCCACCGTGCTGTTCAACAGCATGGCCGCCGCGGCGGACAGGGGTGACCGCGACTCGCTCGTGCGCTCGCTGTCCTCGAGCCTGCGCGTGACCGGTGTGGCCACTGTGTTCTGCATGATCGCGCTGATCGTCTACGCCGGACCCCTGGGCATGCTGTTCTCGGGCGACGCCCCGGCCGCCGGTGCCGTGATCGGGCAGGTCATCACGCTCATCGCCATCGGTGCGCCGTTCATGTCCACCGCGTTTATGCTCGGACGGGCATTCTATGCCCAGGAGGACGCCAGGACGCCGTTCATGGTGCAGCTGGCGGTCTCGGTGTTCACGGTGCTGTGCGCTGTGGTCATCGGGCATGCATTCCGTCCCGAGCACATGGTCTACGCCATTGCCATCTGCTACGCGGTGCAGAACATCCTCGCCACGGTGATCTACCACGTGGCCCTCACCCGCCGGATCGGGGACTACGGCCTCTCGCGCATCGTCGGCAGCCACGCCAGGATCCTCGCGGCGGCCCTCGTCGCGGGTGTCGCGGGAGCGGGGATGCTCTGGTGGCTCGGCGGGTACCGCACGGACGGCCTGCCGTGGCACGACCAGGCGTGGGCGATCATCACCCTCGCGGTGGGCGGCACGGTCATGGCCGTTGCCTACGCGGTGGCCCTGAAGGTGTTCCGCGTGCAGGAGTTCACCGCCCTGCTGGCCCCGTTGAGGGCCAAGCTGGGCCGCTAGACTGCCCCCAAGAACCCTCTCGCGTCCGTGGGACCGCCGCGGCGCCCGACCCAGTAGGGAGCCATCGTGTCCCAGCCCATTGCGCTCGGAACCGTCCTGGGGGGCCGCTACAAGGTCGTAGCCTCCCTGACCAGCTCCCCCGAGGGGGACCACGTCCTGCAGGGCGAAGACCAGATCCTGCGGCGCAGGGTCTCGATCCTCGTCCCCTCCACCGGGCACGAGTCCTTCGTCGTGGACCGGGCACGCTCCCTCGCCGGCGGAGCGGGGCACAGCGGGTTCCAGGTCCTGGACATGGGGCAGACGGAGGACTCCACCTACCTGGTGACCTCCTACTACCCCGCGGACGACCTCCTGGACGCGCTGCTGACCCACCACGACGACTCCGAGGACGACTCGCTCTCGGACGACATCTTCGGCGGCTCCCGCACCGCGGCATCCTCCTCCTACATCTACGAGGAGCCGGACCCCACGCAGCCGCAACAGGTCGTCGCCGCGCCGGACGCGGGCAGCGCCTCACAGCCGGCCGTGACCCGCTGGGACCCCTCCGACTACGACGACTACGACGACGCCCCCGCAGCCCCCTCCGTGCGCAACCGTCTGGGCATGCGCCGCAAGGTCCGCCCCGGTGCTGTGCGCTCCACGATGTTCGACCGCGAGGCATCCCGCGCCGGAACCGCGGGTGCGTCCGCCGCCGCGGGGGAGATCGACCCCACCTACGACGGCGACAACCGCTACGAGAGCTACGCCCGCACCGAGGGCAAACCGGGGCGCCTCGACGAGCGCTCGTCCGCGCCCCGTGGTAACGAGCGGGACGCCGGCGGGGCAGGCCCCGCGGACGACGCCGCCGCGGTTGCCGACCACGGACGCGCGGCGAGTTCCACGCGTGACGGGAACTCCCCGAACCGGGATGGCGCTTCCGTGCACGAGGGCTCCCCGTCCCCTGACACCGCCGGCGCAGGCCCCGTGGAGGACGCGGCTCAGACTGTCGACACCGGGCCCGCGGCGAGCTCCTCGCGTGACGGGAACTCCCCGGCCCGTGAAGGCTCGCCCACACGCGGGGGCTCCCCCTCCCGTGACGCCGCCGCGGTTGCCGCGGGATCCCGGGGCGGGGCTTCCGCCGGGGGCGGTGCAGCGGCGGCCGGTGTCGCCGCTGGAGCTGCCGCAGCAGGTGGCGCTGCGCTGGGGGATGCTGCTGCCGGCGCCCGCCGGGGTGACGGAGCCGAGGAGGCCGCTGCCCCGACGGGCGCAGCCGCCGCGGACGGTGCACGCACCCAGCATCCCGAGACCTTCCGTCCCGAGAGCGCCCGCCCTGAGAACCTCCGCGCCGGAGCCTCTGCGGCGACGGCGGCCGGTGCGACCGGCAGCACCGAGACAGACCCCGAGCACGAGGGCGCGGGCGCGGGTGACGGCGACGAGCCCGTGGACACCGCCGAGGACCGGAGGAAGGGTCCGCTGCGGTGGCTGCTCCTGCTGCTGCTCGTCCTGGCCCTGGTCGCGGTCATCGTCCTGTGCTTCCGCAGCCTGGGATCGCTGACGAGCCAGTTCTCGCAGGAGGGGCCCGCGCAGCAGAACGCGGCGCCGGGGGAGCCAGGCGGCCCCGCGGTGTCGTCGTCCCCGAGCTCGAACGCGACACCGGAGATTGCCGGCGTCACGCGCGTGACCGCGGACCCGAACTTCATGTCCGACACGGACGCGACCCTCAACCAGGCCACGGACGGCAACCCCGCCACCTACTGGCTCAGCTACGGCTTCTCGAACGCCCAGTTCGGCAGCCTGGTGCAGTACGTGGGGCTGGCCGCGCAGCTGGAGGAACCCGCGCCGGTCCAGGAGATCACGGTGCAGCAGGCCAACGGCTCGGGTGGGCAGTTCACGGTGTACGTCTCGGACAGCCCCTCGCTGGACGGTGCCGAGAAGGTGGGCTCCGGCTCGTTCACCGGCCCGGAGATCCGCGTGCCCCTCTCGGACGCGGCGCGCACCAAGCCCCACGAGTACGTGCTGGTCGTGTGGGACCAGCTGCCGCAGCTCACGAGCCCGATCGGCGGCTACCAGTACGGCCTGCGCATCGGTGAGCTTGCGGTGAGGTGATGGAGCGGCGAGCCGGCGCGCGGAGAGCTGATGTGCGGTGATTCGGCAGCACGGTGGCAGCGGTGCGGTCGCTGTGGCGCGGTCCGGCTGCGTCCGCCGTCCCGGTCCGTGCCCCTCGTCGGGGCCCCGGTCCCCCGGCCCCAGAGGCCGCGAGCACCCGCCGCGCGGCCCGGAACGGGCCCGGAATATCTGAGCGTGCTCCCCACGTTCTGACGTGTAGTCCACCTCCGCAGACGCGGTGATCCATGGAAAGGCTGTCATACCAGTGAGCAATCAGTCCGGCATGTTCTCCAGCGCCGTGAACCTCGACCTCGGCGCCTCTGCGCAGACCGCGCCCGCCGCGGCGGCAGCGGCCTCGGACGACGACGCCGTGCACGACGTCGTCATCGTGGGTTCCGGTCCCGCGGGCTACACCGCGGCGATCTACACCGCGCGCGCCAACCTCAACCCCGTGGTGCTCGCCGGGTCGGTGACCGCCGGCGGTGAGCTGATGAACACCACCGAGGTGGAGAACTACCCGGGGTTCATCGACGGCATCATGGGCCCGGACCTCATGGGCAACATGCAGCAGCAGGCCGAGCGCTTCGGCGCGGACATCCGCTACGAGGACGTGGTGTCCGTGGAGCTGGAGGGTGAGATCAAGACCGTCACGGTGGAGGACGGCACCGTGCTGCGCGCCCGCGCCGTGATCATCTCCACGGGCTCCGAGTACCGCAAGCTCGGCCTGCCGGACGAGGACAGGCTCTCCGGCCACGGCGTCTCGTGGTGCGCCACGTGCGACGGCTTCTTCTTCAAGGGCCAGAACATCGCCGTGATCGGCGGCGGGGACTCCGCGATCGAGGAGGCCACCTTCCTCACCAAGTTCGCGGACAAGGTCACCCTGATCCACCGCCGGGACGAGTTCCGGGCCTCGGAGATCATGCGGCAGCGCGCCCTCGACGACCCGAAGATCGAGATCCTCTGGAACACGAAGGTCACGGGCATCAACGGGGAGAACAAGGTGGAGTCCCTCGACCTCGAGGACACCGTCACGGGGGAGGCCTCCGAGCTGGCCGTGACCGGTCTCTTCGTCGCCATCGGCTCGGATCCCCGCGTGGGCCTGGTGAAGGACCAGCTGGAACTCACGGTGGACAGCACCATCGCCGTGGACGGCCGCACCTCCACCACGTCCCTGCCGGGGGTATTCGCCGCCGGCGACGTGGTGGACCCCACCTACCGCCAGGCCATCACCGCGGCCGCCTCCGGCTGCGTGGCCGCCGTGGACGTCGAGCACTACCTGGCGGCCCTGGACAGCTGATCCGGTCCCACCCCCTCGCCTCCCGGACCCCCGGGAAGAACCATCGAAAGGAACCCGACATGAGTGCAGCGAAAGACGTCACGGACGCCACCTTCCAGGCGGAGGTGCTCGAGAACTCCAAGCCCACCATCGTGGACTTCTGGGCCGAGTGGTGCGGCCCGTGCCGCCAGCTCGGTCCCGTGCTGGACGCTCTCGCGGCCGAGCACGCTGAGCAGGTGGACGTGGTGAAGGTGAACGTGGACGACAACCCCGCGATCGCCTCCCAGTACGGCATCACCTCCATTCCCGCTGTGTACCTCTTCGCGAACGGGGAGGTCGCCAAGACCTCCATCGGTGCGAAGCCCAAGTCCGCCCTCGAGAAGGAGTTCGGGGACTACCTGTCCCCCTCCGCCTAGGACACACCACCCGGGCCCGCCACGGACGAGTGAGCGGGCCCGGGTTTTCTCTGAGACGATGCAGGTCCGAGCTCCGTCCGACCCGGACGGCCCGACACCCACGGGGAGATCCACGTGCAGCACCCAACTCCCGGAGCCATCCTCCGCCACGGCATGAGCGACCGACGCGTCGTGGGCCTCAGGGAACGCCTCCTCAGGGCGGGCAACACGGACACGGGTATCACGCCCGAGAACGTGGCGGATCCAGCGCTCTTCGACGAGCGCGTGGACCGGGCGGTGCGGTGGTTCCAGCAGCACAAGGGACTCATCGTGGACGGTCTCGTGGGGCCCGAGACCGAAGCCGCGCTCAACGACGCCCAGTACACCCTCGGCGACCGCCCGCTGTACTTCAACGACGCCGAGCCGCTGCACGGAGACGACGTCGAGGAGCTGCAGAACAACCTCTCCCTGTTGGGTTTCTACTACGGCCACCTGGATGGCACGTTCACGCAGAAGACCGCCTACGCCGTGCGTGAGCTGCAGCGCAGCCTGGGCGTGGAGTGCGACGGCGTCGTGGACCTGGAGACCCTCACGGGCCTCGCACGCGTGAGCAAGAAGATCACCACCTCCAAGGCGTTCTCCCTGCGAGACCACCAGCGCCTGGCGGCACTGCACGAAGCCCTGCGGGACCGCGTGGTCGTCCTCGTCCCCTCCCGGGCCAGCTCCCAGGTGGAGCCCACGGGGGCGCCCTCGGACTTCGCGGCCCAGCAGGACTCCATCAGCTACGACGTCGCCCTGCGCAGCTACGACCTGCTCTGCAACGTGGGAGCCGCCCCCGTGCTCGTCGATCCCTCCCCCGAGAGCCTTCCGTCGTCCATTACGGGCACGGAAGCCGAGGCGGAGAGCAGCGCGAGCAGCGCCACCCGTGACGCCGAGGGCGAGACACCCAAAGCCCCACGACATGTCGTGGCCACTCTCGATGAGGTGCTGCGGCAGCGCCCCGACGCCCTCGTCATTCGCCTGCAGTGCGACTGGAACGCCTCTCCGCAGGCGCAAGGCGTGGCGACCTTCTTCTGGGGTGCACCGGAATCCGGTCAGCCGTACTCCCCCATCGGGCAGCTGGCCTCCGACAAGATCCTGCGTGAGCTGGTGTCCCGCACCGGTGCTCAGGACCTGGGAAGCCACGCGCGCCAGTGGAGCGCACTGCGCAGCGCCGGTACCGCCGCAGCATGGGTCGATCTGGGCTACCTCTCCAACGACGCCGAGGCGGAAAATCTCAGCCTGGGCTCGTACCGCGCGCGACTGGCCGAGTCCGTGCTCTGCGGTCTCCAGCGCGTTCTCGTGCCGGAGCCCTCCCCCACGGCCACCGGCACCATGAGTCTGGCGGACATCCAGAACTACTACCGAACTGAACTCTAGCCCTACCGGTGATCCCGCTCGCTGGTAGGTGGGGCGGCGATCTCGTTGCGGGCTGGCGCCATGATGAAGGGCCCCGATGTTTCACGTGAAACATCGGGGCCCTTCTCGCAGCTACTGGCCTGCGGAGCTCGCCATTGTCATCGACTCAGACACCGGCCCGGTCGATCGAACGAGCACCAGACCTACCTCTGAGGCCTGAGGCCTCAGGCCTCAGGCCTCAGGCCTCAGGCCTCAGGCCTCAGGATCAAGTTTGGGGTCCAGCACGTCGATGATTCTGTTCAGGTCCTCGACCGACGCAAACTCAATGGTCATCTTCCCCTTCCGGGCGCCGAGCTGGATCTTGACGCTCGTGTCCAGCTTGTCGGAGAACGCGTCCGCGATGTACCCGAGCCGGTCGTCGTGCCGGTTCGCCGGCGCCTTGCGCTTCGTGGCATGCCGTTTGAGACCGTCTGCCAGGGCCACGGCTTCCTCTGTCGCACGTACCGAAAGGCCCTCCGCGACGATTCGCTGAGCGAGCCGCTCCATCTCCGCAGGATCCGACAGTGCCAGAAGCGCTCGGGCATGGCCTGAGCTCAGCACCCCCGCCGCTACGCGCCTCTGCACGAGAGCGGGGAGTCGGAGCAGGCGAAGGGTGTTGGAGATCTGGGGACGCGAACGGCCAATTCTCTCGGACAGCTGCTCCTGCGTGGCTCCGAACTCCTCCATGAGCTGCTGATAAGCAGCTGCCTCTTCGAGCGGATTCAGCTGGGCCCGGTGCAGGTTCTCCAGCAGCGCATCACGTAGCAGGTCGTTGTCCGCGGTGTCGCGGATGATAGCCGGGATTACGTCCAGCCCGGCTTCCTGCACTGCTCGCCACCGTCGCTCACCCATGACGAGCTCGTAGTTGCCCTCCCCCTCTTCACGACTCGGCCGCACCACAATGGGCTGCAGCACGCCGAGCTCCTTGACGGAGAAGGCCAGTTCGGCGAGTTCATCCTCGTCGAAGACCTGACGCGGCTGCTTCCTGTTCGGGTGGATGTCCTTGACGGGGATCTCGGCGAAGCGGGCGCCCGGCACGGACTGGAGGTCATCCCCCTCCGCGGCCGAGCTCTCCTCCGCCACCCGGCCCTCACCCGCGTCGTCGGGACCAGTGGAGCCAGCCGGGCCCTTCTTTGCCGCCGCGGCAGGTCCGGCGTCGGTGCCAGCCACCTCGGGCCGCTCGGCCGCCTTCGGCTGAGCAGCCGCGCCCGACGTCGGCCCACCCGAGCCCGCACTCTTGTCCGAGCCGTCCGAGTCTTCCGGCGAGCGCGACGGCTGTGAGGCATCCGAGGAAGTGCTCTCGAGGTCCGCGGTCATGTGTGTCTGATCCGCCTCCGAGTCCTTCACCGCAGATGTTTCACGTGAAACATCGTCGGTACCGGACGCGGTCTGCTCCTGAACCTCCGTCGGCTCGGCGTGATCCCCCGATGACAGGAAGAACATGTCCACGGGCCGGCTGACCGAGGTGGTGCTGCGCAGGGCCTGCACCATGTCACGACGCTTCCGGGTCGGCTTCGCCCGCTCTTTGGTCGTCCCCGGCGCCTTACCTGCTGCCGATGTTTCACGTGAAACATCCGTAGCGGAGCCCTTGGCGCTCTTCAGATCCGCGCCGGACACGAGCCTGGACTCGCCCTTGGATGCCGTCGAGGACGGTAAGGAATCGGGACCTGCCGCCCTTTGCGGCGCAGCACCGTCCCCAGAGGCCTTGCTGTCCGTGACTGCGGTGGCCTCGGCCAGCTCGAAGACTTCGGTGGCCCTCGATTCTCCCCCCGCTGTGTCTTTGCTCAACGAGCTGTCACGCCGAGTCTCACTCGGCTTCTTCGCGGGGGTCTTCGAGGTCTTCTTGTCGTCGGCCTTCGCGGGCGCTGCATTCTTCTTTTGTGTCGTTCCCTCGGAACCGCTCGCGGGGGACTGTGGAGACTTGCTCGACTTCTTCGATGAGGGCCGGGGACCGTCCCCGCCCTTGGCGTCCCGCTCCGCGGATGCATCGACTGTGCTGTCCGGACTCGTCCGTCCTCCGTCGGATGAGGCTGCTTCTTCGCCCGTCGGTACCCCACTGGGGATCAGGGCCCCGAGTCCTCGTCCCAGTCCACGGCGTCGTTCTGCCACGATGATGTCCCTCCATGAAGTGATGTTGCATCCATCGTAGTCAACGGCGGGGCCGAGCATCGGCGTCCACTTCCGTGTTCGACGCTCGTGGTGCCGCGTCTCGGCTTCCCGTGACATCCCCTTGTGCTGCGGACGTGGAAGCCTGGTTTTCACGCTCAGGGCTCAGAGCTCAGAGCTCAGAGCTCAGGGTATGACTATTCCGGGGAGGTCGAGAACGCACCCGGTAATGCCAGAGGCCGCGATGTTTCACGTGAAACATCGCGGCCTCTACAGAAAGTCCCCAATCGCGGGACGGTTCACCAACCCGCGGGCCACTTCACCGCGTGGGGGCCCTGGACGCCAGTTCCGCCGCTGCCTCGAGGTAGGACAGTGCACCCGTGGAACTCGGATCGTAGGTGATGACGCTCTGCTGGTAGCTGGGCGCCTCGGAGATGCGTACGGAGCGCGGGATCATGGTCTCCATGACCTCGTCGGGGAAGTGCTGGCGCACCTCGTCGGCCACCTGGGACGCGAGGTTGGTGCGTCCGTCGTACATGGTCAGGAGGATGTTGGACACCGTGAGCTGGGGGTTCAGGTGCTTCTGGATCATCTTGATGTTGTTGAGCAGCTGGCTGAGCCCCTCGAGTGCGTAGTACTCGCACTGGATGGGGATGAGGACCTCAGTGGCCGCCACGAACGCGTTGATGGTCAGGAGGCCCAGGCTCGGCGGGCAGTCGATGAACACGTAGTCCAGACGGGGGAGCCCTGCTTCCTCGCGTGCCGTGGCGTACTCGGCCAGCGCGCGCTGCAGCCGCTGCTCACGAGCAACCACCGAGACGAGCTCGATCTCAGCCCCCGCGAGATCGATGGTGGCGGGCAGCACCCACAGACTCGTGGACTCGGGAGACTGCTTGACCACGTCCGCCACGGGGACCTCGTCGATGAGGATGTCGTAGACCGAGTCCGCGTCCGAGCCGTGGGGGATGCCCAGCGCGGTGGACGCGTTGCCCTGGGGGTCGTTGTCCACCACCAGGACGTTCTGCCCCTGCTCGGCCAGTGCCACCGCCAGGTTCACGGAGGTACTGGTCTTGCCCACCCCGCCCTTCTGGTTGCTGATGGTGATGTACCGAGTGCTCTCGGGTCGATCCAGCTGGACGTTCTTGAGCTTGTCGCGGCGCTTGTTCTCTTCCACGAGTTTCCTCCCCAGGGCGGTATCCGCCACCGCGTCTTGTGCCGTCAGCCCCACCGGACCGCCTGTTTCACGTGAAACATGCTTACCGCGGTCAGGGACAACCTTCTTCGTTTGAGAAACCGGATCCGGCGGGAGTCCGAAGTCGTGCCCGCGCGTGCGTCCCTGATCGGAATGATCCGCAGTGGTCATGTCGACTGTCCCTTTCGTGGCTGCTGCGCTGCTTCCCGTAGCTTATCGACATCCCCGCCTGTCAGGGCGGGGTCTTCACAGCACCAGCCGGACCACCGTGGTGGGTTCCGCGAGGACGTCCGCACCCACGGTGAGGACCTCCGAGGAGCGCACGCCGAAGCGTTTGAGCTTCTTGGACGCCTTCTGTAGCTCCTCCTCCGCCGTGCGCCCCTTCAGCGCCAGGAGCTCTCCTCTGCCCTTTAGCAGGGGCAGCGTGATGTCCACCAGCCCCACGAGGGCAGAGACGGCCCGGGCCGTCACCACGTCTACCGGCCCCAGCTCGGCCTTGGCCTGCTCGGCCCGGGCGCGCAGGACACCTACGTTCTCCAGTCCGAGGTCCGCGATGACCTCCCCCAACCAGGTCACGCGGCGCTCCAGCGGCTCCACGAGCGTGATCGACAGGTCAGGCCGTGCGATCGCCAGGCAGAGGCCGGGCAGACCGGCTCCTGACCCCACGTCCACCACGCGCGCGTCCGGGGCGATGAGCTCCTGCACCACGGCGCAGTTGAGCACGTGCCGTTCCCACAGCCGGGGTGCCTCACGGGGGCCGATCAGACCACGGACGATCCCCGAGGACGCGAGGTGCTCCGTGTAGCGCCGCGCGAGCTCCAGGCGGTCCCCGAAGATCTCGCGGGCAGCCCCCTCGAGTGCCCCGAGCTCAGGTGCCGGCTGGGGGTCCGGTACGGCACGCGGACGCTGGACCGCGGCGGCGTCGTCCTCCGGACGGGACCCACCGGGAGTGGCGTGCGAGGCAGGACCGGAGGCGCTCATTCGCCCGCCGAGACCACGATGTGCCGCCCGGCGCCGTCGCCCTCGGACTCCGAGACGAGCCCGGCCTCCGCCACGGCGTCGTGCACGAGCTTGCGCTCGTACGGGGACAGCGGGGGCAGGTGGACGCTCGACTCCCCGCCCTGGACACGGGAGACGGCGTCCTCGGCCAGCTCGCGCAGCTCGGTGGCGCGCTCGTCGCGGTGTCCTGCAATGTCCAGGATCAGCCGGCTGCGTCGCTGCGTGGAGCTGAGCACGGACAGCCGCGCGAGCTCCTGCAGGGCCTCGAGCGTCTCTCCGTCCTCGCCCACGAGCGCGCGCAGCTCGGAGTCGTCGCCGTCCTCCGAGACCACGGAGACGTACGTGCGGCCGTCGCGCACCTCGATGTCGATGTCACCGTCGATGTCCGCGGTGTCGAGCAGCTCCTCGATGTAGTCCGCGGCGATCTCGCCCTCCTCTTCGAGGGGGGACAGCGTCGAGTCCTGCGCGTCCTCGGAGGGCGTCTGCTCCTCGGAGTCCAGAGGGTTGTCCATCTCGTTCATGGGAGGCGACCTCTCAGCCGTTGTTTTTCTTGGTCTGCTGCTTCTGCCGCTTCTTGGAGACCGGCTGCTGGCGCTGGCCCGCCGCCGCGCGCTCACGCTGCTCCGCGAGCTTCTCCTCGTGCTGCTGCTTGGTCATGCCGACGGGCGGCAGACCCTTCGCGGCACGGCGCTCGTTGAGCTCGCGCTCCGCCTGCGACCCCTTGGTGGGGTTGTTGCGGATGACCCACCACTGCTGGCCCATGGACCACAGGTTGGAGACCGTCCAGTAGATCAGCACACCCAGCGGGAAGTTGATGCCGCCGATCGCGAAGATCAGGGGGAACAGGTAGAGCATCATCTGCTGCTGGCGGTACATGGGGGACTCCTTCGCGGAGTCGCTCATGTTGCGCGCGGTCAGCTGGCGCTGCGTGAAGAACTGAGTAGCGCTCATGGCCACGATCATCACCAGGGCCAGGATGATGGTGGCCGTGTGGTTGCCGTTGCCCGGCTGCATCAGCGTGGAGAACAGGGGAGCACCGAAGATCGTGGACTCGTTGAACTGGTGCACCATCTCCGGCGTGAGCAGGTGGATGGCCTCGTTGTTCTGCGCGGCGGCAGGGACGGAGCGCAGCACCTGGAAGAGCGCGAAGAAGATGGGCATCTGCACGATGATGGGCAGGCACGCCGCGAAGGGGTTGGAGCCGTGCTCCTTGTACAGGGCCATCTGCTCCTCCGCCATGGCCTGGCGGGAGAGCTGGTCCTTCTTGCCCTTGTACTTGGCCTGCAGCTTGGCCATCTCCGGCTGGAGCTCCTGCATGCCGCGCATGGACTTGATCTGCTTGAGGAACAGCGGGATCGTCAGGGTGCGCATCACCAGGGTCAGACCCACGATGCACAGCACCCAGGTGATTCCCGACGTGGGGTCCAGCCCGATCATGGTGAACAGTTCGTGGAAGACCCACAGGACCGCGGAGACGATCCATTTGAAGGGCAAGAGGATGATGTCGAAGAAGTTCATCGAGCGTTAGCTCCTTGAGCCGCGTGGTGGCGGGCCGGCCAGTCGTGCACGTAGTCCCGCACGAGGTTCGGGTGGTTGAGCAGTACGATTTTCGGGGTCTCGGCCAGGGAGGCGAACTCCCGGCCGCCCGACGGCACCCTGTCGATCCCGCCGGCCGCCCACGGGTGGCAGCGCAGCAGCCGGGAGACGGTCAGTCCCAGTCCTCGCACGGCCCCGTGGCGCGTGAACGCCTCCAGTGCGTAGGCCGAGCAGGAGGGGAAGTAGCGGCACACGTCCCCGTAGAGCGGGGAGACGATGGTGCGGTAGAGCTTGAGCAGCGCGATGCACAGGTTCTGGGGCGCACGCAGGACCGCCTGCGCCACGCCGCCGGGCACGTTGTACTCGTGGGGCGCGCGGGCCAGGATCTGCTCAGGAGTCAGCGGTGACGTCACGCGCGTGCCTCCTTCTCCACAGTCTGCTGGCAACGGTACGGCATGGCTGTCCGGGCCGACGGCGCGCTCACCGCTTCCGGCGCACGGCGCCGTCGAACGCCGCGGCGTAGTCCCGCCCCAGTTCCTGCCAGCTCGCCCCCGCTGCGGCCGGAAGAGCCCGCACGACGACGGCGAGGTCCCGGGGGTGCTCTCGGACGGTCTGCGCCGTGAGCTCACGCAGGCGGCGCTTGACCTTGTTGCGGATCACGGCGTTGCCGACCGCCTTGGAGACGACGAACCCCACACGGGTGTCCTCCCCGGTGTTCAGCCGTACGGATACGACGACGTTCCGGCGGCCGCTGCGGGCGCCGGAACGTACGGTGGCTGAAAACTGCGCCGAGGTCCGCATCCGGTGCCGGGTGGGCAGCATGATGCGAACCTCGCGGGTCGATCGGGTCTCAGGCCGACAGGCTGGCGCGGCCCTTGCTGCGGCGAGCACCGATGATGGCGCGGCCGGCACGGGTGCGCATGCGAGCACGGAAGCCGTGCTTGCGGGCGCGGCGGCGGTTGTTCGGCTGGAAAGTCCGCTTGGGCATTAGTCACTCCACGAGGTTGGACAACGGTGTGCCACCGCGACGGATCGCAGGGGCGCACGCGGTACGTACATGAGGGCGTGCGGGCACGCAGAAATCGCGATGCTACACGCACAAGACTGATCCACACTAGTCAATGGCGACACGCCGGTCAAATGGCACCAACGCCCTCGGGGCGCGGTCCGGTGCCGATGGACGACTGCGCCCCGGTGGTGCCAGCTCTCCACAGCTGTGCACACCGCCCTCCCCAGGCATGTGGAAAACCATGTTCGGACGGGCGTCTCATGGGAGTTATCCCCATGCCAGAACTACACGATTGTAGTTACGCACATCCCCGTGCTCGGGCTAGGTACAGGCGGGAACGATGCTCTAGGCTGAGGTTCGCGGCCGCCCCCCACGAGGTTTATCCACCGCTGTGTACAACTCTGTGGAAAACTGGAGCGTTCCGGTCCCTCACGTCAGGAGTCGTTCATGCAGCAGGACAACCAGACCTTGCCCGAGCAGTGGGCAGAGTGCGTCCGCATCATGAACGAGAACCCCCAGGTCACCGGCCGCGGCCGCGGCAACATCGCCGTGTGCGAGCCGCGCGGACTCATGGGGACCACCCTGCTGATGGCGGTGCCGAGCGAGGTCACCCGTGAGTTCCTGCAGCACCGGCCCATGTCCGAGGTCCTGGACGCGACCGTCAGCCAGGTCTTCGGGGAGGACACCCTCGTGGCCTTCGTGGTGGACCCAGAGCTCGAGGTGCAGCCGCGCCCGGCCCGCCCCGCGACCGACGCGCGCGTCTCGGACGCCCGCACCTCCGACACCGCCATGCCCTCGCTCAACGAGGTGGAGGCCGAGCGCGCACCGGGTGCCTTCCACCCCGGACACACGGACCACTCCACTGCCCCCGACGCAGCACCCGGCCTCTCCGGTGCCGCGGCCGACGCCTTCGCCGACGCCGTGGCGGACGCCGGGGACCTCCCGCCGCGTCGCGATCCCCAGGCCGCACCGCCGCTCCGTCAGCCGGCCGAAGTCCTGAGCACGGGCAGCGGCTCGGACACGAGCCCCGCGGACTCGGAGTGGGACAGCTCCGCCCGACTGAACCCGAAGTACGTGTTCGACTCCTTCGTGATCGGGCAGTCCAACCGCTTCGCCCACGCCGCGGCCTTCGCGGTGGCCGAGACTCCGGCCAAGGCATATAACCCGCTGTTCATATACGGGGAGTCGGGGCTCGGGAAGACCCACCTCCTGCACGCGATCGGCCACTACGCCAAGCGGCTCTACCCGAAGCTGCGCGTGCGGTACGTGAACTCCGAGGAGTTCACCAACGACTTCATCAACTCCATCCGGGACGACGAGGGCTCCTCCTTCAAGGGCATCTACCGCAACGTGGACCTGCTGCTGATCGACGACATCCAGTTCCTCGCGGGCAAGGAGCACACCCAGGAGGAGTTCTTCCACACCTTCAACGCGCTGCACAACCACGAGAAGCAGATCGTGATCACGAGCGACATGCCCCCGAAGCAGCTCACGGGCTTCGCGGAACGGATGCGTTCCCGCTTCGAGTGGGGTCTGATCACGGACGTCCAGCCGCCCGAGCTCGAGACGCGCATCGCGATCCTGCGCAAGAAGGCCATCAGCGAGGGGATGGACGCCCCTGACGACGTGATGGAGTACATCGCCTCGCACATCTCCACCAACATCCGTGAGCTCGAGGGCGCCCTGATCCGCGTTACGGCGTTCGCCTCACTGAACAAGCAGCCGGTGGACCTGCCGCTGGCGGAGCTCGTGCTCAAGGACCTCATCACGGACGACGGCGGCCAGGAGATCACGGCGGCCTCGATCCTCGGGCAGACCGCGGCGTTCTTCAACATCACGCTGGACGAGCTGAAGTCCAAGTCCCGCACCCGCACGCTCGTGACGGCCCGGCAGATCGCCATGTACCTGCTGCGGGAGCTCACGGACATGTCGCTGCCGAAGATCGGCCAGGAGCTGGGCGGGCGGGACCACACCACGGTCATGCACGCGGACCGCAAGATCCGCACGCTGATGGCGGAGCGGCGCCAGATCTTCGACCAGGTGACCGAGCTGACCAACCGCATCAAGCAGCAGTCGCGCGAGGGCTGACACCGGCCACCGCACCCGCTCGGCAGGAGGGGATCCCCGGACTCGGTTCCGGGGATCCCCTTTTTCTGTAGTTCATCCACAGGCTCGGCCCGTGTGGACACTGGGCCCGGAAGCCGTTCTCCACACCGATCGACGGGTGTGTGGGCGCCCTGTGAACAGCCGTCAGAGGGGCAGTGTGGAAAAATCTGTGGACAACCGGGGCCCAGCCGTGGACAACTCGTTGGAATCGGTGGGCGAGGCTGTGGAATCCCCGGAATCACGCGGAAGTTCTGCACTCCCCGACCACAGCCAGGCCTCGATCCATCCACAGCGGATCAACACCCTCGACCCGCGGATCCGTTGCGATGCAGGCGGTTATCCACAGAGTCCACAGGGGTTGTTAACACTTCTACCCTTTAAGAAAAGATCCACCGAATAACAAAAATCCTGGCCTCCCCACGCCCGGACGAGCCCCGGGATCTCTGTAATTACACGAATCCTCAGACCCCGCCGTGCGGTGCGCACTCCAGAGACCCACTGCAGGTCGATGCCTGTCCGCCCCGCCCGATACGATGCAGGCACGACACTTCTGTTCTCCGGCAAAAGAGGGGCCCTCCGTGAAGTTCTCCGTCGAGCGCGACGTACTGGCCGAAGCAGTCACCTGGACTGCTCGTTCGCTGTCCCCTCGCCCGCCCGTTCCGGTGCTCTCCGGCCTGCTGATCAAGGCGGAGAACGGATCGCTGTCCATCGCGAGCTTCGACTACGAGATCTCCGCCCGCCTGACCATCAGCGCGGACGTCATCGAGGAGGGGACCACCCTGGTCTCCGGCCGGCTGCTCGCGGACATCTGCCGTTCCCTTCCCTCCGCACCCGTGCAGCTCGAGGCAGAAGGCGGGAAGGTCACGCTCACCTGCCGGTCCTCCAAGTTCAACCTCGCGGCCATGCCGGTGGAGGACTACCCCCAGCTGCCGGGACTGCCGGAGCTCTCCGGTGTGGTGGCAGGAGACGAGTTCGCCCACGCCGTGGCACAGGTGAACATCGCGGCGTCGAAGGACGACACCCTGCCGATCCTCACCGGCATCCGCGTGGAGATCGAGGGCGAGAAGATGACGCTGCTCGCCACGGACCGCTACCGCCTGGCCATGCGGGAGCTCACCTGGCGCCCCTCGGACCCCACCATCTCCACGGCCGCCCTGATCAAAGCCAAGACGCTCAACGACATCGCCAAGACCCTCGGCTCCTCCGGGGACGTCAACATCGCGCTGGCGGAGAACACCGAACTCGTGGGCTTCGAGTCCGGCGGCCGGCGCACCACGAGCCTGCTGATCGACGGCGAGTACCCCAAGATCCGCTCGCTCTTCCCGGAGAACACCCCCATCACCGCGGTCGTGCGCACCTCCGAGCTCGTGGAGGCGGTGCGTCGCGTCTCCCTCGTGGCGGAGCGGAACACCCCGGTGCGCCTGGCCTTCAGCGAGGGACAGGTGGCGCTGGACGCCGGCACCGGAGAGGACGCCCAGGCCTCGGAAGTCCTCGACGCGCAGCTCAACGGGGACGACATCACCGTGGCGTTCAACCCCACGTACCTCTCCGAGGGCCTGCACGCCTTCGACTCCGCGTACGTCCGGTTCTCCTTCACCGCTCCGCCCAAGCCCGCGGTGCTCTCGGCCCAGGGCGACTCCGAGGGCGAGGACGACGTCACGTACAAGTACCTGCTCATGCCGGTTCGACTGCCCAACCAGTGATCGTGTGTTCGTAGACCACCTCTCGCTCCTGGACTTCCGCACCTACCACGCCCTCGACCTCCCGCTGGCCCCGGGGCTCACGGTGTTCGTGGGGCCCAACGGCGTGGGGAAGACCAACATCGTGGAGGCCGTGGACTGGGCGGCCACGCTCGGATCGCACCGGGTCTCGGGCAACGGCCCGCTGATCGCCACCGGTTCGGAACGGGCGGTGATCCGCACCCGCGTGGACAGGGCCGGGCAGCGCACGGTGCTCGAGTACGAGCTCAACGCGGCACGCGCCAACAGGGTCCGGATCAACAGGGCGGCACCCGTCCGTGCGCGCGAGGCGCTCGGCACGCTGCACACGGTGCTCTTCTCCCCGGAGGACCTGACCCTGGTCAAGGGCGATCCCTCGCACCGGCGGCGCTTCCTGGACGACCTCGCCACAGCCATGCGGCCGGTGCTCGCCGCGGCCCGCTCCGACTACGAGCGAGCACTGAAGCAGCGCAACGCCCTGCTGAAGTCCACCCGCGGCCGGCGCGGCTTCGACGAGTCGGACCGTGCCACCCTCGCGGTGTGGAACGACCAGCTGGCGCGTGCCGGCGCGGCCGTGATGGGCGCCCGCCTGCAGCTGCTGGAGGCACTTGAGCCCGAGGTGGACCGCGCCTACCAGCAGCTCACCGACGGCCCCAAGCACGTCTCGCTCGGCTACGAGAGCTCCTCCGTGGCCCCGGGCGCGGACCAGCGGGCGCTTGCGCACTTCTCCGTGGCGGACCTCTACGACCTGATGATGCAGGCGTTCGAGCGCATGGAGCGCCAGGAGCGCGAGCGAGGCCTGACCCTTGTGGGCCCGCACCGCGACGACCTGCTGATCCGCCTGGGTGAGACCCCCGCCAAGGGCTACGCGTCCCACGGCGAGACCTGGTCAACGGCCCTCGCCCTGCGTCTCGGCTCGTGGTACGTCCACCTCGCGGACGATCCCGGCCGTGGCTCGGCGCCGGTCCTGATCCTGGACGACGTCTTCGCCGAGCTCGACGCCCGACGACGACGCCGCCTGGCCGAGCTCGTGGGGCAGGCCGAGCAGGTGCTCGTCACCGCGGCCGTGGACGAGGACCTGCCGAGCGCGCTGCTCGAGCACACCCACACCGTGGTGGACGTCGAACCGGGCTCGGTCGCCGTGCGTGGCGACGCGTCGTCGTCGTCCGAGACCGTCCGGGACACCCAGGACGACGAAGGCGGGAACGGTGAGGACAACCGGGACCGCCACGACGACGGCGACAGCAGCGGGCCCGGACCTGGCGGTGCGCAGAGCGCGAACGGGGGAGCCGAGGGTGGCTGAACCCACGCACCGGGACGTGGTGGACGCCGCCGCCGTGGCGCTGCAGCGCGCCCGCAAGGCCGCCCAGGACCGCGGGGACATGCCGCTGTCCAAGGCCGCCGCGGCCAAGAACATGCGGGCCTTCGGCACGGCGATGGAGGAGGGCACGGGGTCTCCGGCCCTGCGCAGGTCCACCCGGTTCGGTACGGATCCGCGCCAGCTGGGCGGATTCTCCGGCCCCGGAAAATCCGCGCGGGACCCCAGGTCGCTATCCTCGGTCGTGGACACCCTGATGACCCACCGGGGGTGGAAGACGCCCGTGAACGTGAGCACGGTGCTCGCTGACTGGCCGTCCCTGGTGGGCACGCGCAACGCCGAGCACTCGTGGCCGGAGCACTTCGAGGACACGGTGGTGCGGGTGCGCTGCGACTCCACCGCGTACGCCACGCAGCTGCGCCTGATGCAGTCCGCGATCCTCGCGAACTTCGCGGACAAGCTCGGGGAGGGGATCGTCACGCGACTGGAGATCCACGGGCCCGTGGGACCGAGCTGGAAGCGCGGGCGGTGGCGCGTGCAGGGGCGCGGGCCGCGGGACACCTACGGATAGCCGGCGGCTCGGGACCCGCCGTCTCGACCCTGGGGCCCAGGAGCCACCACCCGGCACACGGGAGCCAGTACCCGGGCACCAGCGTCAGCGCCCGCCAGCTGCGGACGCGAGCACGTCCGATCCGCGAGACGCGGCTCACGGATCGGCCCAAAAACTGGCCAGAATCCCGCGAGCCGGTCCGCACCCCGAAAATGGCTCCACCCTGCGGCGCGGGGTTCCGGAGCGTCTGCGGGCCGTGCAGCGCGTCATCCGGTAGAATGTGGAGTCACAGATCTTCGTCCCGCCAGCCGATGAGCCGCGAGCCGCCTCGTCGGCTGCACTCATGTGGGCGGGCGGTGGTCGACATCCAATACGCAGGAGGACCGGAAACCCCGTGGCTACAGAGGATCCCCTAGAGCACGAGTACGGCGCGAGCGACATCACCGTTCTGGAAGGCCTCGAGGCGGTCAGGAAACGCCCCGGGATGTACATCGGCTCCACTGGTCCCAGGGGCCTGCACCACCTGGTCTACGAGGTGGTCGACAACTCCGTGGACGAGGCGCTCGCCGGGTACTGCGACAACATCGAGATCACGCTGCAGTCGGACGGCGGGGTGCGCGTCTCCGACAACGGCCGCGGCATCCCGGTGGACATGCACCCCACCGAGGGCAGACCCACGGTGGAGGTCGTGATGACCATCCTGCACGCCGGCGGCAAGTTCGGCGGCGGCGGGTACGCGGTCTCGGGCGGCCTGCACGGCGTCGGCATCTCCGTGGTCAACGCCCTGTCCCGTCTCGTGGAGACAGAGGTGCGCCGCCAGGGTTACGTGTGGCGCATGAGTTTTGCCAACGGCGGGCACCCCCAGGGCGAGCTGGCGCGCGGGGAACAGACGCAGGAGACTGGCACCACACAGGTCTTCTACCCGGATCCCGAGATCTTCGAGACCGTCGACTTCGACTTCGAGACCCTGCGCGCCCGCTTCCAGCAGATGGCGTTCCTGAACAAGGGCCTGCGGATCAGCCTCACGGACGAGCGGGCCACGGAGGAGACCGGCGACGAGATCGCCGGTGACGCCCCCGCGGACGTCACCGGCCCCCTCGAGGGCCAGGACGGCGGCACGATCGGTGCGGACGAGGCGGCTGCTGCCATCTCGGGCGCCCGCCAGGTGGTCTACTGCTACGAGGACGGCCTGCTGGACTACGTGACGTTCCTGAACTCGTCGAAGAAGGCGGAGCTGATCCACGAGGACGTCATCTCGCTCGAGGTGGACGACCCCGAGAAGAAGATGTCGCTCGAGCTGGCGATGCAGTGGACCACGGCGTTCAACGAGTCCGTGCACACCTACGCCAACACCATCAACACCCACGAAGGCGGCACCCACGAAGAGGGGTTCCGCACCGCGCTGACCACCCTGATCAACCGCTACGCGCGGGAGAACAAGATGCTGCGCGACAAGGACGACAACCTCACGGGTGAGGACGTCCGCGAGGGGCTCACCGCGGTGATCTCCATCAAGCTCGCCGAGCCGCAGTTCGAGGGCCAGACCAAGACCAAACTGGGCAACTCGGAGGCCAAGACCTTCGTGCAGCGTGAGATGTTCGACCTGTTCGGAGCATGGTTGGAACGCAACCCCAACCCGGCCAAGGACATCATCCGCAAGGCCATCTACGCCTCCCAGGCGCGGCTCGCGGCCCGCAAGGCCCGCGAGACCACCCGGCGCAAGGGCCTGCTGGAATCGGGCGGCATGCCCGGCAAGCTCAAGGACTGCTCGTCCAAGGACCCCACGCTCTCGGAGATCTACATCGTGGAGGGCGACTCCGCCGGTGGTTCCGCGGTGCAGGGCCGCGACCCGGCCCACCAGGCGATCCTGCCGCTGCGCGGGAAGATCCTGAACGTGGAGCGCGCGCGCCTGGACCGGGCGCTGTCCAACGCGGAGGTGCAGTCCATGATCACCGCGTTCGGCGCGGGGATCGGGGACGACTTCGACATTGAGAAGGCCCGGTACCACAAGATCGTGCTCATGGCCGACGCGGACGTGGACGGCCAGCACATCACCACGCTGCTGCTCACTCTGCTGTTCCGCTTCATGCGTCCGCTGATCGAGCACGGCTACGTGTACCTCGCGCAGCCGCCCCTCTACCGGATCAAGTGGTCCAACGCCGCGCACGACTACGTGTTCTCGGACGCGGAGCGGGACGCCGCTCTGGCCAAGGGCCTGGCGGAGAACCGCCGTCTGCCCAAGGACAACGGCATCCAGCGCTACAAGGGCCTCGGCGAGATGGACTACACGGAGCTGTGGGAGACCACCATGGACCCGGCGCACCGCACCCTGCGCCAGGTCACCATGGACGACGCCGCGGCTGCGGACCAGGTGTTCTCCGTGCTGATGGGCGAGGACGTGGAGTCCCGCCGAGAGTTCATCCAGCGCAATGCCAAGGACATCCGGTTCCTGGACATCTAGTCCGTCCCCGCACACGGTGATCGCCGGACATTCCCCCTCCGGCATGTACAGCAGTGGGCCGTGAAGGCCAAGACGAAACGGATACAGCAACGCATGAGTGACGAGACGCAGGACGGCAACGGTCCCGTGGAGCCGGAGAACACCCCCGAGGTCATCACGGAGGTCGGGACCGGGGAGGTCGAGACCGCTGGAGACCGAGTGGAGCAGATCGACCTGCAGACGGAGATGCAGCGCTCCTACCTGGACTACGCGATGGCCGTGATCGTGGGCCGGGCGCTGCCGGACGTGCGGGACGGCCTCAAGCCGGTGCACCGCCGCGTGATCTACACGATGTACGACGGCGGCTACCGCCCGGAGCGCTCGTTCAACAAGTGCGCGCGCGTCGTCGGCGACGTCATGGGCAACTACCACCCCCACGGCGACTCCGCGATCTACGACGCCCTGGTGCGCCTGATCCAGGGCTGGATCATGCGCTACCCGCTCGCGCTGGGGCAGGGCAACTTCGGCTCCCCGGGCAACGACGGCGCCGCGGCACCGCGGTACACCGAGACCAAGATGGCGCCGCTGGCCATGGAGATGGTCCGGGACATCCACGAGGACACCGCGGACTTCCAGGACAACTACGACGGCAAGCAGCAGGAGCCCACCGTGCTGCCGGCGCGCTTCCCCAACCTGCTGGTCAACGGCTCCTCGGGTATCGCGGTGGGCATGGCCACCAACATCCCCCCGCACAACCTGCGGGAGGTCGCGGACGGCGTCCAGTGGTACCTGCAGAACCCGGACGTGGACCGCGAGACCCTGCTGGAGGAGCTCATCAGGCGCGTCAAGGGCCCGGACTTCCCGTCCGGCGCCCAGATCCTCGGGCACAAGGGCATCGAGCAGGCGTACCGCACCGGCCGCGGCTCGATCACCCAGCGCGCGGTGGTCAGCGTGGAGGAGCTCAACAACCGCACCTGCCTGGTGGTCACGGAGCTGCCGTACCAGGTCAACCCGGACAACCTGGCGATCAAGATCGCCGACCTCGTCAAGGACGGCAAGATCCAGGGCATCGCGGACATGCGGGACGAGACTTCGGGGCGCACCGGTCAGCGCCTGGTGATCGTGCTCAAGCGGGACGCCGTGCCCAAGGTGGTGCTCAACAACCTCTACAAGCACACGCAGCTGCAGGAGAACTTCTCCGCGAACATGCTCGCGCTCGTGGACGGGGTGCCACGCACGCTGTCCCTGGACGCCTTCGTGTTCCACTGGGTGGCCCATCAGATGGAAGTCATCGTGCGGCGCACCCGGTTCCGCCTCAAGCAGGCGCAGGAGGAGGCGCACATCCTGCTGGGCCTGCTCAAGGCCCTGGACGCCCTGGACGAGGTGATCGCCCTGATCCGCCGCTCGCCCACCGTGGAGGAGGCGCGCTCCGGGCTGATGGAGCTGCTCGGCATCGACGAGGCTCAGGCCCAGGCGATCCTGAACATGCAGTTGCGCCGACTGGCCGCCCTGGAGCGTCAGAAGATCCAGGACCGCCACGCGGAGCTGCAGCGGCTGATTGACGAGTACGAGGCGATCATTGCGTCCGAGGATCGTCAGCGCGAGATCATCTCCGAGGAGCTCGGGGAGATCGTGGAGCGCTACGGGGACGACCGCCGCACGGAGGTGCTCTACGGCTTCGACGGGGACGTCTCCATGGAGGACCTCATTCCGCAGCAGCAGGTGGTGGTCACCATCACCCGCGACGGCTACGTCAAGCGCACCCGCGCGGACGAGTACCGCGCGCAGCACCGCGGCGGCCGGGGCATCAAGGGTGCCCAGCTGCGCGGTGACGACGTCGTGGAGCACTTCTTCGTGACGAACACCCACAACTGGATCCTGTTCTTCACCACCCTGGGGCGGGTATACCGGGTCAAGGCGTACGAGTTCGTGGAGGCCGGGCGTGACGCCAAGGGCCAGCACGTGGCGAACCTCATGGAGTTCCAGCCGGACGAGCGCATTGCCAAGGTCATGGAGCTGCACTCCTACCAGGACGCCCCGTACCTGGTGCTCGCCACCCGCAGCGGGCTGGTCAAGAAGTCCCGTCTCACGGACTACGACACCAACCGTTCCGCCGGCGTGATCGCCATCAACCTGCGCGAGGGCGACGAGCTGGTCTCGGCCATGCTCGTGAACACGGACGACGACATCATGCTGATCTCGCGCCACGGCCAGTCCTTGCGCTTCACGGCCGACGACGACGCCCTGCGCCCCATGGGCCGCGCGACGTCCGGTGTGACGGGCATGAAGTTCCGTTCCGGCGACGAGCTGCTCTCGGCCAACGTGGTCACGGACGACTCGCACGTGTTCGTGGTGACCGAGGGCGGCTACGCCAAGCGCACCGAGGTGCAGGAGTACCGCGTCCAGGGCCGCGGCGGCCTGGGCATCAAGGTCGCCAAGCTCGCCGAGGTCCGTGGTGGCCTGGTGGGCGGTCTGATCGTGGGCGAGAACGACGAGGTGCTCGTGGTCATGGAGAGCGGCAAGGTGGTGCGCTCCAACGTCAGCGAGGTGCCGTCCCGGGGCCGCGACACCATGGGGGTGATCTTCGCGAAGCCCGGTGCCAACGACACCATCGTGGGTGTGGCCCGCAACGCGGAGCGCGAGATCGAGAAGGAAGTGGCCGAGGAGGGCGTCGAGGAGGCCGGGCACGAGGACGTCGCGGCCGCCACGGCGGTCGATCCGTTCGCGCGCACCGAGTCCACGGTCGAGAAGGATGCGATCCGGGGCGGCGAGGGAGAGGCCGTCTCCGAGGAGGTCGACGTCGTGATCGTCGAGGACGCTGGTGACCCGGCGGACGATGCGGATGCAGTAGCGTTGGAGGACAACGACAACGGAGGTGACGCATGAGCGCGATCTCGGCCTCGAAGGCGGGTCAGACCGTGAAGGCTTCTTCCCCCAAGAAGCCCGCCGCCCAGCAGAGCGGCAGCAGGAAGACCCCGGCCCAGCAGGGTGGCAAGGGCGGCAAGGGTCTCGTGCGGCCGGCACCACGGGCAAAGGTGCGCCGCGCCCGCCTGGTGGTCTCCAAGGTGGACACGTGGTCCGTGCTCAAACTGGCGTTCCTGCTCTCCGTGGCCCTGGGCATCATCACGGTCGTGGCGTCCCTGGTGCTGTGGATCGTGCTGAACCTGACCGGGCTGTTCGACGGGATCAACGAGATGCTCTCCATGCTCGGCGGCAACGCTGGCGGCACAGACATCAAGAAGTTCCTCTCGCTCGGCAACGTGGCCCTGTTCGCCACGGTGATCTCGGTGGCCAATGTGATCCTGCTGTCCGTGCTCTCGGTGCTCGCCGCGCTGCTCTACAACATCGCGGCGTCGCTGATCGGCGGCATCGGGGTCACGCTCACGGACGACTGAGCTCCGGTCGGGCCCCTGCACCGAGGGATTTGGTGCGGGGGAGCAACCTCCGGTAAAGTCTTGGCGTGGCCAGGCAGACAGTGTTCTGCTGGCACACGCTGAGGGCGTATAGCTCAGACGGTTAGAGCGCTTCGCTGATAACGAAGAGGTCCCAGGTTCAATTCCTGGTACGCCCACCCCTCGAATTCCCCACCAACCGCGAGATGTTCTCGTTCGGAAGGTTCCCCATGAAGGCTCGTATCGCAGCACTGATCGCCGTTGCCGGACTCTCGGTGGCCGCGGTGAAGTCCTGGCGGGACGCAGAAGCCAGGCGTGAGGCGTGGAATTCGGCCGTGGATCCCGTGGACTGAGTCCCACGGTCGCAGGTGTTCCGCGCGTCCGCGGCGCACCACAATCGAATACGGGGCCTTAGCTCAGTTGGTAGAGCGCTGCCTTTGCAAGGCAGATGTCAGGAGTTCGAATCTCCTAGGCTCCACGGCACACAGACCAGAGGCCGCATCCCGTCGGGGATGCGGCCTCTGGTCGTTCCCACGTGGGGGCGAGGCACGCGTGTGTCACGCGGAGCCCGGTGCAGGGCGGGGGAGAGCCGCCGTGACAGACTTGGGTCGACGTTGTGACACCCCTCATACCCCGGACGTGTGGAGTAGCCGTATGCGCGAGAAGACCCCCCTGCAGCCCCTGCCGTCGGTGGACCCCCACGAACGCCTGGAGACCATCCAGCGGTGGCGGCTGATCGGTCCGGGTCTCGTCGTGGCTGCCACGGGTGTGGGGGCTGCCGACATGGTGGCCACCCTGACCGCCGGCTCGCGCTACGGCTACACCCTGCTGTGGGCCGTGGTGGTGGGCACCATCATGAAGATCGTGCTCGTGGAGGGCGCGGGGCGCTACTCGCTGGCCAGCGGTCGCACGATCTTCGAGGGCTGGCGGTCGCTCGGACGCTGGACCACGTGGTACTTCGGCCCGTACATCCTCATTTGGGGCTTCGTGTACGGAGCAACGGCCATGTCCTCCTCCGCGCTGCCCCTCGCCGCGCTCTTCCCCGTGCTGCCACTGTGGGCGTGGGCGATCCTCATGGGTCTGCTCGGCTTCGGCATCGTGTGGGCAGGGCGCTACGCGTTCGTGGAGAAGATCACCGCGGCCATGGTGGGGATCATGTTCCTGGTCATGGTGGGCCTGGCGATCATCACACTGCCCAACATCCCCCAGATGATCACGGGTCTGATCCCCGTGATCCCGCAGGGGGGCGTGGTCTACACGCTGGCCCTGGCAGGCGGCGTGGGCGGAACCATCACCCTGGCGGCATACGGCTACTGGCTGCGGGAGAAGGGCTGGCACCAGCCGCGCTGGATGCGCGTCATGCAACTGGATAACACCGTGGCGTACGTGGTCACGGGCATCTTCGTGCTCGCCATGCTGGTCGTGGGAGCGGAGGTACTCTACTCCGCCGGCTACGCGATCGGCGCCGGTGACAAGGGGCTGCTGGACCTCGACAAGGTGCTGCGGGCGCGCTACGGGGACGTGATCGGAGTGACGTTCCTCGTGGGCTTCTGGGCGGCGTCCTTCTCCTCCGTGGTGGGGGTGTGGTCCGGTGTGTCCCTGATGTTCGCGGACTACTGGGGCAACATCCGCCACAAGCCCAGCGGCCACCCGGACACCCGCAACGGTGGAAAGTACTTCAAGTTCTACCTGCTGTGGCTCACGTTCCCGCCCATGCTGCTGCTGATCCTCGACCGCCCCGTGTTCCTGATCCTGCTCTACGGGGTGCTGGGCGCGCTGTTCATGCCGTTCCTGGCAATCACGCTGCTGGGACTGCTCAACACCTCGCGCACGCCCAAGCGCTGGCGCAACGGGATGTGGACCAACGCCGTGCTCGTGGTGTGCGCCATCCTGTTCATCGTCCTGGGTGTGTACCAGACCTACGACACCATCACAGACATCTTCTCCTGACGTCCGCGATCCGGCACTGACCTGAGAGGGCCCCCGCCGCGGTTCGGAGGATCGCGGAGGGGGCCCCGGCGTGCCCTGGTGTGGGCGGGGGTGCCGCCTTCCTGTACACCCCGCTGGAGGACGACGAACGCCGCGCCCCTCGAGCGAGGAGCACGGCGTTCGTGGTCAGCAGCACCGGAAGCGGTGCTTCAGGGGCCTCAGTGCTTGGGGCCCTGCTTCGGATCGTGCTTGGAGTTGTTGTCGGGAGAGCCCAGCTTGGTGTCGTCGCTGCCGGAGCCCTTGATCTGCTCCTTGACCTCGTTGACGGTCTGCTTGGCGTCCTCCGCCACGGACTTCACGCTGTCCGTGGCGCGGTGGGCCGCCTGCGACGCAGTGCCCTCCTTGTGGACGGGGGAGGACGGATCCTTGACGTCGTCCACCTTCACACCGGCGCCGGCGGCCACGGTGGAGTTGGTGTTGACGGGCGAGGCCGAGACGCGCGGGGACGCGGTCGCGGGGGTCTTCCAGGGGTCCTGGACCGGACGGGAGGCGCGCCACGCTGCCGCACCGGCCACGCCGCCGGCCACGAGCAGGCCGAGGAACAGGAGGCCCTTGTGGCCGCCCTGCGCCTTCTTCTGCTGCTTGGCGTACTCCTTGGCGGAGTTCTTCGCGGCCTTCTGGATGCGCTTGACGGTCTTCTTGTCGCCGGTCAGCTTCGCCACGAGGGCGTCGAACTGGTCCGAGGTGTCCGCGTCCGCGACCTTGGAGGCCAGGGCGGCGACGGCGCCGGAGTACTTCTCCTGGGCGGCGGCACGGCCGTGCGCGGTCTTCTTGGCGGCCTTGGCGGCCAGGGGGGCGGCAGCAGCTGCACCCGCGGCCTTCGCCTTGTCGCTGCGGTGCTTGACGTCCTCACCGAGCTCCTGGGCGCGGCCGAGTCCGTCCTGGACGTACGGGCCGGTGGCCTCGACGCCGCTCGCGAGAGCGGACGCGCCGGCCTGCACACCGTGCTGCAGCTTCTCGCCGAGCTCGCCGATCTCGCTGGAGAGCCAGTCCCCGGCGTTGACGACCTTGGACTCCGCGGCCTTGTTGGCGGCCTTGGCCTGCTTCTGGGCCTTGCTCTTGAACAAGCTCATGTCTGTGTCCCTCCTAGAGGTGATGATTCTGCACATCTCCTCTCTCAGCATACGTTCTGCGAACCCTGGAATTCCCGGGGAAAACAGGGGTTCAGGCCGCTTTTCACTGTGCGCTGAACAACGTCGGCCCGCTCTGCCGCCGTCCCGGGCCCCGTGCCACAATGACAGGCATGACTTCCGCTATCGCCACGCACAAGGCCACCATCCACACCAACCACGGGGACATCGTGGTGGAACTCTTCGGCAACCATGCGCCCAAGACGGTCAAGAACTTCGTCGGTCTCTCGGACGGAACCCAGGAGTGGGCCGATCCCCGCACCGGTGAGAAGCAGAACGGCCCCCTCTACAAGGACGTCGTCTTCCACCGCATCATCAAGGACTTCATGATCCAGGGCGGCGATCCGCTGGGTCAGGGCATCGGCGGCCCGGGCTACAACTTCGACGACGAGATCAGCCCGGAACTGAACTTCAACGCCCCCTACATGCTGGCCATGGCCAACGCGGGCACCCGCAACGGCCGCGGCACCAACGGGTCGCAGTTCTTCATCACCACCGCGCCCACCACGTGGCTGCAGGGCAAGCACACCATCTTCGGCGAGGTCGCGGACGACGCCTCCAAGAAGGTCGTGGACGAGCTCAACAACGTGCGCACCGGCGGCCAGGACCGTCCCGTGGAGGACTGCGTGATCACCTCCATCGACGTGGAAGAGGTCTGAGACCCGCACGCCCCCTCTCATGAAGCCCACCCGGTTCTCCGGGTGGGCTTCACGCGTACCCGGGCCCCTGCGCAGCCTGCAGGATCACCGCAGCCCCGCTCCCACCAGTGAACATGCCGGAGAAAACATGAATCCACACTCACCCGACGAACCCCGCGACGAGACGCCCGCCGACGGCACGCCCCAGGAGCCCACGCCCGCTGACCGTACCCCCTGGGGTGGCGCCTCCTCCGGTGGGGTCCCGCACGAGACGCCGGCGTCCGGTTCCGCTCCCGACGGCGAGCTGCCGGGCGGCGGGCCCGTCCCCGCCCCGCAGTACGGCCAGTACCTCCCGGGCCACGGTGCTGCCGGTCCCCGCGCCGACGGCGAGCCGTACGGAGCGCAGAACCCGTATGGCGTGCAGCGTCCGCAGGGCGTGGCGGCACCGGGACCCCACGATCCGCGCCGCCCCGTGGGGGCCCCGGCGCGGCGTCGTCGTACCGGGATGCCCGTGACCTGGTGGCTCATCGGGATCTGCGTGGGGGTCTGGGGTGCGCAGTGGCTCGTGGCGCTGCTGACGCCCTACAGCCTGGTCAGGGTGCTCGGCTACGTTCCAGCCCTGACCTGGGACGAGCCGTGGCGGATGCTGACGAGCGGTTTCCTCCACTCGATGCCCTCGCCGCTGCACCTGCTGCTGAACATGTACACGCTGTACCTCTTCGGGCGGATGCTCGAGCCGCTGCTCGGCACGTGGCGCATGCTCGTGCTCTTCCTGCTCTCGGTGCTGGGCGGCTCGGTGGGGGTGCTGCTGCTGGGCGATCCGTGGGTGGTCGTGATCGGTGCCTCGGGCGGCATCTTCGGACTCTTCGGGGCGATGTTCGTGTTCATGCGCCACTTCAAGAGCGACATGACACCGATCGTGGTGCTGATCGTGATCAACCTGGTCTTCGGCTTCGTGGTGGGGGGCGTCGCCTGGCAGGCCCACGTGGGTGGTCTGGTGGTGGGCGGTCTCGTGGCGCTCGCCATGCTCCCGGGGCTGCGGCGCAGCCCCCTCGCCTGACTGTCCACAGGGGTTGTCCACACCTGTTAACAACTTACACACCTGTAATTCCACAGCTGTGAACACCCCTGTGGACAGCGGTATCCCGGGCGTCCTGGCCTCATCCGCACACATGTTAATCGAGATATGCACAATCTTCTCCACACCTGTGGAAAACCTTCGTGCACCGCATGGGGAGAACCGGGTTCGCGTGTGACATCCACAACTCGTGTGCGGGAGCGCGAATAAACTGTGCGGCGGGGGCGTTCCATGGATTCAGGCCCCAGGCCAGGCACGCCTCGACGACGCGGCACCCCGGAACCCACCCCTCCCCGACATCCAGCCGGCACGGCAGTGCCGCGGGAGGGCCCAGGCTCCGGTCGGCGTGCACTGCTCAGCCCCTTCCTCAGTGCGCGCCCAGTCCCGATCCCCGCGGCGTCCCGATCGCCCGGGTCACCTCGAGAACCCCGGAAAGGCCGCGTCTCCATGACCCAGCTGACTCCTGCCCGCCGCCGACTCGCCCTCTTCGCCCTCGCACTGGGCGGCTTCGGCATCGGCTGCACGGAATTCGCCTCCATGGGCCTGCTCCCGCAGATCGCCCAGAACCTCCTGCCCGACCTCTACGGATCCTCCCCCGAGACCGGCATTGCCCACGCCGGATGGCTCGTGAGCGCGTACGCGGTGGGCGTGGTGGTGGGTGCCCCCGTGATCTCCTTCCTGGGGGCGAAGTCCTCCCGCACCGTGATGCTGCTCGTGATGGCCTCCGCCCTGCTGGCGGGCAGCCTGGCCTCCGCGCTCGCGCCGTCCTTCGCGGGGCTGCTGGTGATCCGCTTCCTCGCGGGACTGCCCCACGGGGCGTACTTCGGCCTCGCGTCCCTCGTCGCGGCCACCGTGATGGGCCCGGGCAACCAGGCCAAGGGTGTGGCGCTGGCACTGTCGGGCCTCACGGTCGCCAACGTGGTGGGCGTGCCCGTGATGACGGCGATCGGCCAGGCCTACGGCTGGCGCGCCGCGTACGGGGTGGTGAGCGTGGTCTTCGCCGTGACCGTGATCGGCCTGTGGCTGACGGTCCCGCGGCAGGCCCCGCTGCCCGGTGCCACCCGCCGCGGTGAGCTGAAGGCCTTCACCCTCCCCCAGGTCTGGATCGTCATGGGCGTGGCCGGTGTGGGCTTCGGCGGCTTCTTCGCGATCTACAGCTACCTCTCCCAGATGGGCCGCGAGCTCGCGGGACTGCCCGCGGGTGCCATCCCGTGGCTGCTGGCCGTGGTGGGCGTGGGCATGACGATCGGCAACATCGTGGGCGGCATCAGCGCCGACCGCAGCGCCCGCCGCACGATGGCCGTGGGGTTCCCGGCGCTCGCCGTGGTGCTGCTGCTGATGGGCGCGCTGGGCGGCTCGCCCGTGGGGATCTTCGTGGCGGGGTTCCTGATGTCCCTGGTCAACTCCTACATCATGCCGAGCATCCAGAGCTGGCTGATCACCGCCGCACGCGGCGCGCAGCTGATGGGTGCGTCCCTGAACCACGCGGCGTTCAACGTGGCCAACTCGATCGGCGCGCTGCTCGGCGGCGCCGTGATCTCGGCCGGGTTCGGCTACCGCTCCCCGGCGCTCGTCGCGTGCGCGCTGTCGATCGTGGGCGGGCTGCTGGCGCTGGCGGGCGTCCAGCGGCAGAAGCGGGACCGGCGGCGCCGCGTGGAGTCCGGTTTTCCCGTGACCTCCTCGCAGCAAGCGGTCTGAGCAGGTTTGGACGGCGACGCCGCTCGGCCCCCGTGGTCCCGCGCGGCGGGTGACCGGAGGGGCGGGCTACCGCACGGCGGGTGGCCGGAGGGCGGACTTCCGCACGCCGAACGGCGGGTGATCTGACCCCGGGTGGTCGTAGGGGCGGCGGTCGTGTGTGCCCTGGCTGGACGAAGGTCGGCGGCACGCCGGGGGACGGACCAGCGCACGCCGGGCGGCCGCAGGGATAGTGGCCGTGCGCCCGCTGGCCGGACAGAGGGCGGCGGTACGCAGGGGTGACCCCAGGCAGGGTGGCGGCGCGGCGGCGTCGTCGTGACGTGGCTCAGCGGACCAGGAAGTGCCCCGCGAGCAGGTAGGCGCCCGAGTCCAGGGCCATCAGCAGCGCCGCGAGAGCGAGCAGCCACGTGACGAGCAGGTTCACCCACGGGGAGACCGTGTCCCACGCGCGGCGCATGATCCGGGAGAAACGCTCCTGCCTGCCGACCGCCGTGAGCGCCACGAGCAGGGTCAGGGGCAGCTGGCTCAGCAGGGCCCAGACGATCCATCCGACGACTGCCCAGGTGAGCGGACGCGCGGAGGCGACCGCCACGTGGACGTCGAACGGGAGATCGAGGACCACGATGGCCACGAAGACGCACGCCGTGGCGTAGAGGGCCCACAGAGTGGTGGCCGGTTTCTTCTCGGGGGCCTGTGCGCCACGGGCACGACGGCGGGCGAGCGCCCGCCACACGGCGTAGCCACCGACCACGACCGCGAGGCCGAGCTCGATCCTCGCGGAGATGCTGCCCTGCCGGATCAGGTGCCACCAGTCGACCTCCTGCAGCCGCGGGCCCATCACCAGGGTGAGGGTCAGACCCCACGCCGCGGTGCCACCGAGCAGCAGCAACGAGGACCCCACCATGTGCCGGCGCCGGACACCGGCGCCGAGAGCCGCGGCCATGATCACCATGGGTGCTGGGTCGAAGCCGGCCACGGCGGTTCCGAGGACGGTCAGGGTGTATTCCCACACGGTCATATTCGCGGGCCGCCGGTCAGCTCGCCACCGGTGCGAAGGCCGGGGAGGTCTTGCCCAGCCACGTCAGCCCCGGGTCCAGCTGGGCCTCCCACAGGGCCACGCGGTGCCCTCCAGTCTGCGAGATGTTGCTGGAGAGCCCCGTGGGCGCGGAGACGGAGCCCTCAAAGCCGCGGACCGCCTTCACAGAGATCGAGTCCTCGCCGCCCGAGAAGAACCAGATGCCCACGTCTGGCTTCTCGCGCGCCACGACCTTCGCAAGGTCGTACGAGGCGGGGTTCGCCGTCTTCCACTCCTGGCCCCTGGTGTACATGGGCGCGAAGTATCCCGCGAGGTTCACGCTGCGGGACCAGATCTCCGGGTGGCGCACGGTGAACATGGAGGAGCACCAGCCGCCCGCGCTGTAGCCCAGAGTGGCCCACGCGTCCCGGTCCGTGGAGACCCGCAGATTGCCGCGGATCCAGGAGACGACGTCCGTGCTCACGTAGGTCTCCCACTTGCCGTGGGTGCTGTCCACGCACTCGGTGTCGTTGTTGCCGGGGTAGACGTCCGGGATCACGACGATCGACTCTCGCAGGGTGGAGTCGCCCACGTTCGCCTTGATGTGGTGGGCGATGTCCATGGCCTGGGTGTAGGTCCGCACGTCCCCCGGGAAGCCGGTGAACGCCGTGATCACCGGATAGGTTCGCTGGGGCTCATGCATGTAGGAGGGCGGCAGCCACACCGTGGCGTCCTCGGTGATCCCGGACTGCCTGCCTGTGATCTTCAGGTAGGCCCACTGGCCCGAGGTGTTGGAGGGATCCAGCTGGGAACCGAAGGACGCGTTGCGGGTGGGCTGGCTCTGTCCCGTGCTGTAGACCGCGTGCGGGAGCTCCTTGACCGCCTTCACGGCCACCATGGCGGCCCCGGCGTCCGTGGTGGTCACCGGGCCCCCGCCGCTGGAGAGCAGGTCCCCCCAGCTGGAGTACCACTGGTTGTCCATGTTCAGCTTCAGGAAGCAGACTGCGAGCACCAGCAGGCACACGAGCACCAGGCACACGAGCTGCAGGACATACTTGAGGACCCCGGGGCGGCGCTGGCGTGGCAGCACCAGGACGGTGACGGCCACCAGCACCACCGCGACCGCGGTGACCGTGATGAACAGGGGCCACCCGTTCAGTTCGAAGAACGCCATTGCGAAGTGCTCGTTTCCAGTGGTTTCCCACGTATCTTGTCAGCAGTGCCGAGCCGCCGGACGTAGGACGTACTCAGCGGTGCCGGTTCGGCACACAGCATAGGGACAACCGACCCGGCCGGAACGCTCTGCCGGGCCCTCGAAGGGGAGTTGATGGGTAACACCCAGGTGGTACGCGGCAGGCGCACACGGGACGTCAGGACCGCCACGGCCCGGCAGGAGCGCTGGGCACGAATCCTTATCTGGATCTTCGCGCTGGCCACGGCGGCGGGTGTGGTGCTGCTGCTGCTGCACTGGGTCACCCGGGTCAACCCGCTGCCGAGCATCCTCTTCGGAACCCTCAACCTCCCCGTGGCGCCGTCCCTGGTCTCCGTGGTGGTGCTCGGGCTGCTGACGGGCGCGCTCGTGCGGCGCAAGCGGATCGCCCTGGTACTGGTGGGCACCACCCAGGTGGTGGGTGTCACCTGGTCGGTGCTCATGCTGGTGCTGCGCGCCGTGGTCCCGGACCTGCCGCACCACGGCCCCTTCCCGGTGTGGGTCAGTCCCATGCTCGACGCGGTCGCCGTGGCGGTGGGCATCGCCGCACTGGGCCTGCTGTGGTGGCTGCGCCCCGCGTTCCCTGCCCGCACCGAGTCCCGGGGTGCACTCGCCGCGCTGGCGATGCTGGTGGGCGGCGTGGTCCTCACGGTCGCGGCCACGCACGCGCTGCTGCTCGCGACCACCAGCTCGGCCATCGACGACTGGAACGTCCTGGGGGAGGCGCTCGTGCGCAGCCTCGGGTGGGCGGGCCCGCGACGTCGCTACCTCAGCACCGTGCCGCCCTGGCTCCCCGAGCTCACCTCGGCCCTGCTGGCCCTGACCATCGTGCTTGCCGTGCTGATCTTCCTGCGCTCCAGCTCCCGCTCGGCCGCGTGGCGGCCCGAGGACGAGGTGGCGGTGCGCTCGCTGCTGCGCGAGTTCGGGGGTGAGGACTCCCTGGGGTACTTCGCCACGCGGCGGGACAAGTCCGCAGTGTTCTCCGCGGACGGCCGGGCCTGCGTGACGTTCCGGGTAGTCGGGCAGGTCTCGATCGCCTCCGGAGACCCGGTGGGCGATCCCGCGGTGTGGCCGGACGCCATCCGGCGTTGGCTCGACCGTGCCCACCACTACGGTCTGCTGCCCGCGGTCACCTCCGCCTCGGAACGTGCGGCACGGGCATATGCGGAAGCGGGCCTCAGCGTGCTCGTCATGGGGGACGAGGCCGTCCTGCACCCGGACCGCTACTCCCTGGCCAACTCGTCCATGACGCCGGTGCGCCGGGCCGTTCGGCGAGCGCGCCGTGCCGGGCTGGTCACGGAGATCGCCCGCCACCAGGACTTCCCGCCGGAGGAGCTGACGCGGCTGGGTGTGCTCGCGGACCAGTGGCGTGGCGATGAGCCGGACCGCGGGTTCTCCATGGCCCTGAACAGGTGGGGGGATCCGGCTGACGGGCAGTGCCTGCTGGTGGTGGCCCGGGACGAGCACGGGGCCGAGCAGGGGCTGCTCTCCTTCGTGCCGTGGGGCCGCGGCGGGCTGTCCCTGGACGTGATGCGCCGGGCACCGCACACCCCGAACGGCGTCACCGAGCTGATGGTCACGGACCTGATGGAGCACTGCGCATCGCACGGGATCAGACGGGTCTCCCTGAACTTCGCGATGTTCCGCGGGGTCTTCGAGGACTCCGAGAAACTGGGTGCGGGCGTGATCACCCGGTTCAACTCCTCGGTGCTGGGCTACATGGACCGCTTCTTCCAGCTGGAGAGCCTCTACCGCTCCAACGCCAAGTACCTGCCCGAGTGGGTACCGCGCTACGCGTGCTTCGACGGTGTCCTGGCCCTGCCCCGCATGGCCGTGGCGACCGCCCAGGTGGAGGGCTTCCTGCCCGCGGTGTTCGTGCGCACGCCCCCGCAGCCGGAGCTCGACGCGGGGACGCTCGAGCAGATCCTGGAGATCCAGCACGAGCCGGCGCCCATGCGGGTGCTCGCGCCCCGGCGCTCGCAGCAGACGCGCCACCGCATGCGCCACGCCCGTGCCCTGGCCCGCGACGGGGTCAACCCGTACCCCGTGGGGCTGGCCCCTGCGGAGACCGTCGCGCACACGCAGGCCGCGCGCCTGCGAGGCGACGCGGCGTCGTCGTCGGAGGTGCGGACCAGCGGGCGGGTGCGGCGGTTCCGCGACTTCGGCGGCGTGGGCTTCGTGGACCTCACCGACGGCGGCGTGACCGTCCAGGTGCTCGTGGACCGCGCACGCGTGGACTCCACGTGGTCCACGATCCGGCGCAACCTGGACGTGGGGGACCTCCTGGTGGTGGACGGTCGGTGGGGGAACTCTCGCACGGGGACGGAGTCCATTCTCGCGCGGCGCGTGACCGTGGCGGCGAAGGCCCTGCAACCGGTGCCCTACAGCGGTTTCGAGAACCCCGAGCAGCGGCTGCGCAGACGCTCCCTGGACCTGCTGGTGCACCCGCACGGGATGGACCTGCTGCGGCAGCGCTCGCAGGCCGTGGACACCGTCCGCCGGCTGCTGCAGGAGGAGGGGTACCGGGAGGTCGAGACGCCCGTGCTGAACACCGTGCACGGCGGCGCCTCCGCCCGGCCGTTCCGCACGTTCATCAACGCGTACGGCATGGACCTCACACTGCGCATCGCCCCGGAGCTGTACCTGAAGCGGCTGCTCGTGGCGGGAAGCGGGCCGATCTTCGAGGTGGCCCGCAACTTCCGCAACGAGGGCGCGGACGCCACCCACAACCCCGAGTTCACGGCGCTGGAGGCGTACCACCCGTACGCGGACTACACGGTCATGCGGCAGCTGACCGAGCGCCTGGTCAAGGCCGTGGCCACGGCACTGCACGGTGCGCCCGTACTGCCGCTGCGGGACGTCCACGCCCCGGACGCCGAGCCCACCCCCACGGACGTCTCCGGGCCGTGGCCCGTGGTCACCGTGACGGACGCCGTGAGCCGGGCCGTGGGGCGCGAGATCTCGATCCGAACGGACTTCGAGGTGCTGCTGCAGGCGGCGGCGGCGCATGACGTGGAGATCGGCCCGGGCATGGGTCCCGGCGCCGTGCTCGAGGCCCTCTACGAGGAGCTCGTGGAGCCGCTCACGGTGTTCCCCACGTTCTACTGCGACTTCCCCGAGGAGACCTCGCCGCTGACCGCGCCGCACCGCAGCGAGCCGGGGCTCGTGGAGCGCTGGGACCTGGTGGTCAACGGGATGGAGCTGGGCACCGCGTACTCGGAGCTGACCGACCCCGTGGTGCAGCGCCACCGGCTCACGGAGCAGTCCCTCAAGGCCACGGCGGGGGATCCGGAGGCCATGGAGGTGGACGACGACTTCCTGGACGCCCTCGAGGTGGGCATGCCACCCGCCGGCGGGCTGGGGATCGGACTAGACCGGCTGGTCATGCTCATGACGGCCACCTCCATCCGGGAGGTGCTGGGGTTCCCGTTCGTGAAGCCGCAGAAGAACTGAGGGATCCTGCGTGCGGGGGCGACTCACCCGCACGGCCCGGCGAGGGAAGGCATACTAGGACACCATGACCCCTGAACTGATGCACACGGCGGGGCTGCTCACCCCGGAACTGCTCCCCCTGGGGGATCCAGCCCAGCTGCTCGAACAACTGGGCCCGTGGGCGCTCGCGGGGACTGCCCTGATGGTGTTCATCGAGTCCGGCCTGCTGTTCCCCTTCCTGCCCGGCGACTCGCTGCTCTTCGCGTGCGGGCTGCTGCACCAGGCGCTGCACATCCCGCTGTGGCTCATGATCCTCGTGCCGTTCCTCGCGGCCGTGGCCGGTGACCAGGTGGGCTACTACCTGGGCCACAGGTTCGGACGGCGGTTCTTCTCCGACGACGCCCGGTTCCTGAAGACCAAGTACCTCACCCAGACCGAGGACTTCTTCCTGAAGTACGGCGGCCGGGCGATCGTGCTCGCGCGCTTCGTGCCGATCGTGCGCACGTACGTCCCCCTGGTGGCCGGCACCGCGCGGCACCCGTACCGCCAGTTCGTGGGGTGGAACATCCTGGGAGGCTTCCTGTGGGTGACCATCATGGTGGTGGCCGGCTCCCTGCTGGGCGGCTTCCCCTTCATCCGGGACAACGTGGACCTGATCGCCGTGCTGATCGTGGCGCTGTCCCTGATCCCGGTGGGGCTGCAGATCCTCACGAGCCTGCGGGAGCGGCGTCGGGAGCAGGACGCTACGGAGTGATCGTGAACTTCACGTTCCCGTCACCGCCGCGCTCCGCGATCCGCAGCACCTGGCCCGTCTCCTCGAGGGTGTGCACGGGGCCCAGGCAGTAGTCCACGTCCACCTCGCCGTCCCGGATGCGGCGCACGGCCTCGTGGAAGGACACCAGTCCGGGCTCGGACTGAGCCGCGACCGAGCCCTGCAGGCGCACGCACTTGCGGAAGACCTCGTAGATGGGGACGGGGGCGGGATCGAAGTTCTCGTACAGCCCGAACCACCCCACGATGCCGCGGTGGGCAACGACCTCCACAGCCTCCGCCCGCAGCGCGTCCGACCCTACGGCCTCGATCACGAGGTCCGCCCCCGCGTTGCCAGTGAGCTCGGAGACGACCTCCGGCAGGCTCTCGTCCGGCACCAGGACCGTGCGGGCGCCGAGTCGGCGGGCGATGTCCAGGCGGTGCTGCTGGGTGTCCGAGACGATCACCTGCTCGAAGCCGCGCAGCAGGGCGTCCTGCAGGAAGAAGAGGCCGGCCGAGCCCGCGCCCATGATCACGCACGTGCCCGCGTGGCGCTCGGGGACCTCGCGGGGCCAGTAGAGGTTCATCGCGTAGAGGCACGTGCCCATCTGCTGCGCCATCATGTACCGGCGCATGGTGGTGAGGTCCTCCGGGTCCACCTCCGGGGGCAGCGCGACCGCGTGGTCCTCGTCCAGCAGGATGAACTCGGCGAATGTGCCGCCCAGCTCACCCGGCGGCACGCACAGCACCGGTGTGCCCACGGGGAACTTCTCCGAACGGGAGGACACGACCACGCCCACCCCTTCGTGGCCGGGATAGCCCGCGAGCTCCGGGCCGCGGGGGTGCAGTGTCCCGTGCAGGGCGGAGTGCAGGTCCGAGCCGCACACAGAGGCCGCCACCACGCGGGCCACGAACTCTCCGTCCCGCGTGGCCTCCGGTTCGGGCCACTGTTCGACGTTGACAATCCCGGTGGCCGGGACATGGGTTGCGCGCACGGTGTGCTCCTCGGGGCAGTGGGGCGGGTTCTCGGTCCCACGGTAGGCCATGGTGTGGGCCCTGCCCACGAGGTGCCGCGCCCGGCCGGTAGCCTGTGATGGTGCCTCTGCCCCGAGCCCTCAGACCATTCTCCTCCCGGGCCTACACCGTGCTGGTGCTGGCCATGTGCGTGAGCGTCTTCGGCTCCGGGCTCTGGGCCGTGGCACTCGTGGCCCGCGTGATGGCCCTCGGGGGCTCGGCGGTGGACCTCTCCCTCGTCACCTCGGCCGGTGCGGTCGGTGCGGTGGTCTTCGTGCTCGTGGGCGGGGTGGCCGCGGACCGCTTCCCGCTGCCCGTGATCCTGCGCTGCGTGGAGCTCGCCAACCTCACCACCGCCCTGGCCATCGTCGTGCTGACCTGGACTGACACCCTCGCCCTGTGGCACCTGGCGCTCGCCGCGTTCGTGTTCTCGGGCGCCGTGGGCTTCTTCTACCCCGCCTACTCGGCCGCCCTTCCCCGCGTCCTGCCCCCGGAGCAGCTGCTCGCGGCCAACGGTGTGGAGGGCACAGCCCGCCCGCTGCTGCAGCTCGCCGCTGGCCCCGCGGTGGGCGGAGTCCTCACGGGGCTCGCCCTGCCGGGTGCCCCGGTGCTGGCGATCGCGGTGGCCCACGGGATCGCGCTCTTCTTCATGCTGCGGCTCCGGCTCCCGGAGCGCGACGTCGCTCCCGTGGACGACGGCGCGCCCGCCCGGTCCTCCGCCCTGCGGGACCTCGTGGAGGGGTTCCGCTACTGCCTGCGCACGCCCTGGCTGCTGTGGACGCTGCTGTGGGCCATGAGCGCCGTGTTCCTCTTCACGGGCCCCCTGGAGGTGCTCGTGCCGTTCCTGGTGGTGGATCGCCTGGGCGGCACGGTGGCGGGCTACGGTGCGATGCTCGGGCTCTACGGGGTCTCCACGGCCGTGGGCGCGAGCATCATGGCGTCCTTCCAGCTGCCGCGCAAGTACCTGACCACCATGATCTGGCTCTGGGGCTTCGGCACGCTGCCGTTCGGACTCGTGGGCAGCACGCACTCGTGGTGGGTCATGGCACTCGCGCTGTGCGTGTTCGGGGCCACCGGTGGAGCGGGCCAGGTGATCTGGGGGACACTGCTGCAGCGCCGGGTTCCGGGGCACATGCTGGGTCGAATCTCCTCCCTGGACTTCTTCGTCTCGCTCTCCCTCATGCCGGTCTCCATGGCCTTGGCCGGCCCGGTGTCCCAGGTGCTGCCGCCCGAGGCGGTGTTCTGGGGCGTCGCGGTGCTCACCCCCGCGCTGGGTGTTGCCGCGGTGCTGGTGGGGCGCATGCATCGGGACCAGCTCGAGCACCCCCTGCGCTGAGGCCGCGCCCCTTCCCAGGGACGACGACATCGCGGTGCCCCTCCCGTCGAAGGGGGCGCCGCGGCGGCGTCATCGTCCGGGATGAACCCAACACGAACAGTCAGTATGCTTTGCGGCGCTGCTCCACAATGAGGTGGATCAGGGCGAAGATGTGCTCCTCGTCGATCGCGCGGCAGGCCTGCTCGAGGGCCGCGGGGATCTCCGACTCCCGCTCCACGCGCACCCCGAAGCCGTGGAAGGCGCGGGCCATGGCTGCGAAGTCCGGGTTCTTCAGCTGCGTGCCGGAGACGTGCCCCGGGTACTGCACCTCCTGGTGGGTGCGGATGGTGCCGTACTCCTGGTTGTCCATCACGATCACGAGCGGGGTGGCACCGTACTGCGCGGCGGTAGCGATCTCCTGGCCGTTCATCAGGAACTCCCCGTCCCCGGCGATCGAGACCACCCGGCGCCCGGGGTGGTTGAGGGAGGCGGCGACTGCGGAGGGTATCGAGTAGCCCATGGAACCATTGCGGGCCGAGATCATCGACGCGTAGCCGTTGGTGGGGAAGTAGCGGTGCGCCCAGTTGGTGTGCTCACCTGCCCCGAACGTGACCATGGCATCCTCGGGAAGCGTGGCCACGAGGTTCGCCATCATGGTGTCCATCCTGGCCGGGCCGTCCTCGGGGTGGGTCTCGGTGGGCGCGGAGAACTTCTCCTGCTGGCGCCGCATACGGGAGCACCAGTCCCGCCACACGTCCTTGACCGGCAGCTCCATGCGCACGAGGTCTCGCACGAAGACATCCGGTTTGGCCACGATCTGGTAGGTCACGGGCCCGGACCGGCCGCGCATGGAGGGGTCCATGGTCACGATGAAGTTGTGCTTGGACCAGTCCTGGCGCACCAGGAAGCCGTTCGTGATCACGTCGCCGGGGACGGTTCCCACGAAGACCAGCAGGTCCGTCTCCTCCAGGAGGTCCACGGTGGGCTTGGGGCGCCCGTAGCCGATCGGCCCCACGTAGGAGGGGGAGCCGAACGGCACGGTCCCCTCGCAGCGCCACTCCGCGGCGGCCGGGATGTGGTGCTGCTCCAGCCAACCGGTGAACTTCTCCGCGCCCTCCGTGGTCCAGTCGTTGCCGCCGAAGACGAACAGCGGCTTGCTGGACTCCTGGAGGGCCGTCTCCAGGGCCTTCCAGTCCTCCACGGTCATGCCCCCGCCCGCCACGGGGATCTCGGGGTGCAGCGCAGGGTCGATCTTCCGAGTGATGATGTCCTCCGGCAGCCCCACCACCACGGGTCCGGGGCGTCCGGAGCGCGCCGCGAACATGGCCTCCGCCACGTACTCGGACGCGCGCTCCGCGTGGTCCAGGACCATCACCCGCTTGGCGCCGGACGCGAACCACGAGTGGGGGTCGAATTCCTGGAAGGCCTCCTTCTCCCGGTGCTCGAACGGGATGAGACCCACGAAGAGCACCATGGGGGTGGAGTCCTGCCACGCCGTGTGCAGCCCCACGTGCGCGTTGGCCGCACCCGGGCCGCGGGTCACCATGGCCACGCCCGGCACGGTGTTCATCTTCCCGTCCGCCTCCGCCATGTACGCGGCACCGCCCTCCTGGCGGCACACCACCGTCTCGATGGGTGAATTGTGCAGCCCGTCCAGCACGTCCAGATAGCTCTCGCCCGGGACCACGTAGGCCCGCTGCACCCCGTGGGCTGCGAGGGAGTCGACGATCACGTGGCCCGCGGACTTGCGGTCCGTGGAACGTGTGGCTGTGGGATGCGTCATGGGATGCTCTCTTTTCGCCGTTGAAGTTCGAGTGATCACCACGGGGGCGATCCCTGTGAGGTGTGTCTCATGAGATGTGTCTCGAAAATACCCGAACCCGGCGGTAACTACGTCATTGTGGCGCCGCCCATGACGATGCCCCGGTCCGCGTGGCGGATCCGGGGCATCGTGGTGGTGCTGGGGAAGGGGATCAGGCCCGCATGTCCTCGAGCTCCACGTTGTTGGTCTCCCGCACCATCTTCACGGTGAAGACCAGGGACACCAGCGCGAAGAACGCGTAGATGCCGTAGGTCAGGCCCAGCGAGTAGTTGGACAGGGACGGGAAGGAGACAGTGACGCCCCAGTTGGCGATCCACTGCACGGCCCCTGCGACCGCCAGGGCGGCACCGCGGATGTGGTTGGGGAACATCTCGCCCAGCAGGACCCACATGAGCGGACCCCACGAGACGCCGAAGAACACCACGAAGAGGTTGGCGGCGATCAGCGCGAGCGGGCCGGCCACGGGGCCGAGGTCCGGGGTGAGCTGGCCGTCCACCATGACCTTGTTGGCCGTGGCGAAGACGACCGCGAGGACCGCCAGGGAGGCGGTCATCCCGGCCGAGCCCACGAGCAGCAGGGGACGGCGGCCGATGCGGTCGACCAGGAAGATGGCCACGATCGTGACCAGCACGTTGACCACGGAGGTGGCCACCGAGATGGTGAAGGAGTCCGACTCCTTGAAGCCCACGGACTCCCACAGCACGTTGGAGTAGTAGAAGATCACGTTGATGCCCACGAACTGCTGCAGCGCGGCGAGGCCGATGCCCACCCACACCACGGGCTTGAGCCCGGCCAGGGAACCGCGCAGGTCCGCGAAGCGGGGCTTGCGCTCGTTGTTGACGGTGCTCTCGATCTTCGCCACTCGGGAGTCCACGGCCTCGTCGCCGTGGATGCGGGAGAGAACGGCGCGCGCCTCGTCCGGGCGGCCCGCGGAGACCAGGTACCGCGGGGACTCGGGGATCATGAACGCACCCACGCCGTAGCCGACGGCGGGCACGGCCATGATGAGGAACATCCAGCGCCACGCGGCCAGGCCGAACCACAGCTCCTGGGCGGCGCCGCCGGCCCAGTTGGCGAGCAGGGCGTCGATCAGCAGGGACAGGAAGATGCCGAGCACGATCCCCATCTGCTGCAGGGAGCCGAGGCGGCCGCGCAGGTGGGCCGGTGCGACCTCGGCGATGTACGCCGGGGCGATCACGGAGGCCACGCCCACGCCGATGCCGCCCACCACTCGCCAGAAGACGAGCCACTCGATGGACTGGGTGAGGGCGCAGCCGATCGCGGAGAGCAGGAACAGCAGCGCCGCGACCTTCATGATCGGGATGCGCCCCGTGCGGTCTGCGATGCGCGAGCCGAAGAACGCGCAGACCGCCGCACCCAGCAGGGCTGCGGCGACCGCGAAGCCGAGGGGGCCGGGGCCGACGTCGAACGTGGACTGGATGGAGGAGACCGCGCAGTTGATCACGGCGGAGTCGTACCCGAAGAGGAGACCACCGAAGGCGGCCACGGTCGTGATGCGGATGACCGCGCCGGTGTTCGTCTGGTGACGTTCCGGCAGATGTGCTTGCCCTGGATGACTCATCCCGCAGCTCCCTTGCTGTGCAGTGTCGAACCCTCTGAGAGTCCCACGCCCGGGAAGACGCCGAGCCTCCGGAGAGTCACCGGGGGCAGGGGCGCGTCGCTGCGGGTCTCCCGGGCCCGGTGGACCCGGGTGGAGCGGCTGCCGGGGAAGGACAGTGCCCCAAGAGTAGGACGGGCACAGGGGAAAGTAAACGAACCCTGCGGTGGGTCCTCGGCGTGGCGTGCGCGGCATGCTCGACACCTGAACTGATGACATTCCAAAACGGATATAAAACCGTTTTGATCTGTTTTCTCAGTCTTCGTTTCACGTGAAACATCATGTCGCTTCATGTTTTTGTTCCCTGCGCGTCACGACACGCCGGGATCAGGATTCACTCGGTGTCCCGTGTCACCATGGGGTCATGACCACTCCGGCGCAGTACACTTCCCCCTCGCCGGGCGGGTCCCCGTGGCAGTTGCCGCAGTTGCGACACCGCGTGGCCGTTCCCCTCGTCACCGTGCTCCTCACGGCGACGATCGGTCGGTTGCTGGTGTTGTCACCGCAGGTCACCGACGCGGAGACCGCACTGCTCGAGGGGCTGTCCCAGCATCGCAACGCCCTCCTGGACGCCCTGGCCTCGGCGGTGCAGCTCGCACTGTCCAACGGCGCAGTCGTCCTCGTCGTGGCCGCCGTCATCGGCTGGCTTGCAGTCGTGAGACGACGCCCCCTGGACGCCACGGGATTCGGCATCCTCGCCCTCGCGGGTTGGGGAGCGGTGGGCCTCGTGAAGGTCCTCGTGGATCGTCCGCGTCCCACCTTCCTCACGGGCGACCCCCTGAGCCCGGTGTCCGGTTCCCTGTCCTTCCCCTCCTCGCACACGGGTGCGGCGGTGGCGATCGTCCTGGCACTGAGCCTGGTCGCGTCGAGCCGTCGTGCCCGGCGCAGCATCCTGCTGTGGGGAACGCTCGCCACGGTGCTCGTGGGCGCAGCCCGCGTCTACTCCGGGGCGCACTACCCCCTGGACGTCCTCGCGGCGCTGCCGGTGGCCGCCGTGGGCGTGATGGTCGGGGCCAGCGTGGCCAACACCGTGGTTCCCGCCCTCGCCTTCGGGTTCTCCTGGCAGCAGGCCGGGGTCACGCCGCGGCTGCCCGCCACGGCGGATGCGGCGGCTCGGAAATCCGCTGGCGGAACCCGGTCCGCCCAGGCTCCGGCGGCCCGCTCCACGGCGGCACGAACCACCCGCTCCACGGCGGCCACGGCGCGCGCACAGGCTGAGACCCGGCGCGGCACCCGCTCCACGGAGGAGCAGCCGGCGGCGCCCGCCGCCCGCACGGCCCCCTACGACGTCGCGGCTCACACCGGTCACCGCTCCGACCGCGCGGCCTGAGACTTCTTCTACCCCCCCAGCCACGAACGACGGCGGGCCGGACCTTTCGAGGTCCGGCCCGCCGTCGTTCATGAGGACCCGTCGTTCACGGGGCCCGTCGTTCCTGGGAACCTATCGTTCGTGGGGATGGTCGTCAGTGGCGGAGTGCGCCGTCGCCCGGCGGCGCGAGAACCGCGGGGGCGACGGCGTGCATCACCCGGCGGGGACGCCGCGGGGTGCGGGGCCCGCCGCCCTCGGCCTCCCGCTCAGTCGGTGCCGTAGTCGGCCTTCACGCACAGGACGGGGCAGCCCGCCTCGAGCAGCAGGCGCTGCGTGGTGGGCGCCATGATCAGCTTGCCCACGGGCGTGCGCCTGCGGGTGCCGATCACGAGCAGCTGGGTGTGGGTGCGGTCCGTGACGTCCAGGATGATGTCCGCGGGGTCGGCGTCGTCGGCCACGGGCACGAGCTCGTACGGGACCCCGCTCTCGTCCAGAGCGGCGCGGTCCTCGGTGAGTGCCGACTGGGTGTCCTCGGGGCTCGTGTGCCTGCCCCACCGCTTCGTGTGGTGCCCCTGGACGACCACGAGCTCCGCGGAGCGCAGGGACGCCTCCGCGATGCCGGCGCGCAGGGCGGCCCGGCCAGCGGGGGTGGGAAGGTATCCGACAACAATCTTCATGGCGTCTCCTGGTCGTGTGGGGTCTTCGGCGGGGGTCTGCGCGCTCACCGGTCGATGTCCTCGAGGTGCGCGATGTCCTCCGGGTGCTGGAAGCGCGTGCGGCGCCCGGTGACCAGGCGGCCGTAGAGGAAGTTCACGAGCCACAGCACCACGCCCAGCGCGAGCAGCACGAGCGCGATCTGGTACTCGATGGTGTCCTGCGCCCACGGTCCCAGCAGGAACGCGCACGTGACGGCACCCAGGTAGGGCAGGATGCGCGGGGCGTGGAAGTACTTGTGGCCCTCCTGGGAGTGGTCACGGCGCAGGATGATCGCGGCGATGTTGACCACCGTGAACACCCCCAGCAGCAGCAGCGCGGTGGTGCCGCCGAGCGCGGACGCGGTGCCCTTGCCCATGGCGTTGTTGACCAGGATGATCAGCACCATTCCGAGCGCGGTGGTGAAGATGATGGCCGTCCACGGGGTCCGGCGGCCCGGGAGGACCTTGCCCAGGAACCCGGGGATCACGCCCTGCTTGGCCATGCCGTACAGCAGGCGCGAGGCCATGAGCATGTTGATCAGCGCCGTGTTCGCCACCGCGAAGATGGTGAGGAACGGGTAGATGGTGTCGATGGGAACGCCCGGCGCACCGATCCGCACCACGTCCAGCAGCGGGGTGGTGGACTCGCCGAGCTCCCCGATGGGGACGATCGCCACGGTGAACAGGGACACCACGACGTAGATGACACCGGTGATGCACAGGCCGATGAGCATCACGCGCGGGAAGTTGCGGGTGGGGTCCTTGGTCTCCTCCACCATGTTGACGGAGTCCTCGAAGCCCACGAAGGAGAAGAACGCCAGAGAGGTCACGGCGGTCAGGGCCATGAACATGCCCTTGTCGTCAGAGGTCTCGAAGACCACGGTGCGGCTGAAGTCCGCGTTGCCCTGGAACGCGGCCCAGAAACCCACGAGGATCACGATGAGCAGGCCGGTGAGCTCGATGACCGTGAGCACCACGTTGAGCTTCACGGACCCGGACACCCCGCGCAGGTTGATCAGTGCCAGCAGCGCCATGAACGTCACCGCCACCACGGTGATGCCCAGCGGGCTCATGTCCAGGTGGAAGCCCTTGGCGAAGTTGGACGCCACGGTGCTGGAGGCGGTGGCCGCGGACGTGAGCCCGGAGCACAGCACCGCGAAGGTCACCAGGAACGTGAGGAAGTGCAGCCCGAAGGCCTTGTGCGTGTAGAGCGCCGCACCGGAGGCCCCGGGGTACTTGGTCACCAGCTCCAGGTAGGAGAAGGCGGTGATCGTGGCGACCACGAAGGCCACGAGGATCGGGGCCCACGCGGCGCCGCCGATCTCCCCGGCGATGTTTCCCGTGAGGGCATACACGCCCGTGCCCAGGATGTCTCCCACGATGAACAGCAGCAGCAGGCCCGGGCCCATGACCCGCTTGAGCTCGTGGCTCTGCCCGCTGGAGTCGGTGGTGTCGCCTGCTCCCGCCGTCGTGGTGCTTGTGTCCTTCGAGGCCGAGGTGGCGCCCCGCGAGGGTGATGGATCGCTCATGGTCTCCTCCACGGAGGGGCCCTGTGGGATCCACTCCGGATGTCTGGTCCGGTCACACGCGCGTGTGACCTGCGGCTCATGCGTACAGGCAACCATAAGGGATGGGGAGTAGTGGCGGGAGCATCGGCGCGGAGCCGGGCGTGCGGCGTCGTCGCCCCGGAGGAGGGACGGCGTCGTCCAGGGAGAGAAGCGGTGCCGTCGTCCGGGACGGGAGCGGGCGACGTCGTCGAGGAAGGAGACGCGCCCCGCACCGTGGAAACGGTGCGGGGCGCGCTGGTGCGGGAAGAGACGGTCAGCGGATGCCGCGCATCAGCTTCAGGATGGGCTTGGACACGAGGAGCATGACGACGCCGAGCACGATGGTGATCGCGCCCATGGTGCCGAAGTACCCCACTTCGTTCTCCGCGGAGTAGAACTCCGCGAGCGAGCCCGACAGGGCGGTGCCCAGGGCCACGGAGAGGTTGTACAGCGCGATCATCTGCACGGGGAACTTCCGCGGCGCGAGCTTGGTGGCCAGGGAGAGGCCCACCGGGGAGAGGAACAGCTCGCCCAGGGTCGCGAAGAACAGCACGAGCACGATCCACCCGATGAACACGGAGGGCGTGTGCGCCTGCGTGATGAAGGTCAGGAACGCCACGCCGATCAGCAGCAGCGCCACCCCGAACTTCACGGGGGTGCTCGGCTGACGGGTGCCCAGCTTGGTCCACGCCGCCGCGAACACCATGCCCAGCAGGACGATGAACACGGGGTTGATGGACTGGGTCAGGGAGGGCTTGAACTCGAAGCCCCACAGGTTGAGGTTCAGTCGGGTGTCCGCGTAGATGGCGAGCACGGTGAACTGCTGCTGGAACAGCGAGAAGAATGCCGCGGTGGCAATGAACAGGGGGATGAAGGCGATCACCCGGGAGTGCTCGTCCGGGGAGAGGTCCTTGTCCCGCAGCATGGTGGTGAAGAGGATGACGGCGGCCACCACGACCACCAGGATCACGGCGTCGGAGAGGTTGCCCGGGTTCAGGATCCCGGTGAAGACCAGGACGAGGACGACGGCCACGAAGGCCAGTGCGATGCCGATCCACGTGCCGTACTGCGAGCGGGGCAGCGGGTTGGCCACGGTGTGCACCGTGGCGGGCAGGCCCTTGCGGGTGAGGAGGTACTGGGTCAGGCCGAAGGCCATGAAGATCGCGGCGAGGCCGAAGCCCATGTGGAAGCCCCACTTGGCCCACGCGAAGCCGGTGAGCAGGGGCCCGAACAGGCCACCGATGTTCACGCCCATGTAGTAGATGGAGAAGCCCGCGTCACGGCGGGGGTCGTCACGCTCGTAGAGGGTTCCGACCAGGTTCACGCACGTGGTCTTCAGACCGCCGGAGCCCACCGCGATGCACAGCAGACCGATGGTCAGGCCGGTCACGCCCGGGACCAGCGCCAGGGCGATGTGGCCAGCCATGATGAGCACGGCCGAGGCGAGCATGGTGCGCTCCGAGCCCAGCAGCCGGTCCGCGATCCAGCCACCCAGGATCGAGCACAGGTACACCGTGCCGCCGTAGGCACCCACGATGCCGGCGGCCACGCCCTCGTCGATGCCCAGGCCGCCGTCCGCGGTGGCGTAGTACATGTAGTACAGGACCAGGGCCTGCATGCCGTAGAAGGAGAAGCGCTCCCACATCTCCACGGAGAAGAGGTTGGCCAGCATTCCGGGCTGGCCGAAGAAGGTTTTCCTGCCCGCGGGATTGTGCGGGTCGATGGCTGGCTGGGGTGTGGCCGCCGCGGTGTTCGCGCGGCTGCCGTCCGGGCTGTTCTGACTCATAACAGTCCATGATGCACCCCCGGGCGGGGTGCTCGGACCCGCGACGCACCACGGGAACGGCCCCGGGGCCCTCGTGCGAGGGCCCCGGGGCCGTTGGTCAGCACCGCGCCGAGCGGCGTGGTCAGCGCGTCAGACGCTAGCGCCGGACGGGGGTGCCGACGACGCCGCGCCGCGTGGGCGGTGCTGGGCCGTCGGTGCTCGCCGGTCAGTCGTTGAAGTCCGCCGGGTCCGGGCCGAGCCGGCCGTCCTCGCGGGTGAGGCCGTTGATCTGCTCGATCTCCTCCGCCGTGAGGGTGAGCTCCTGGGCATCCCAGTTCTGCTGGATGCGCTCCGGGGTCACGGACTTGGGGAAGACCACGTTGCCGATGGCCAGGTGCCACGCGATGATGACCTGCGCCGGGGTGGCCCCGTGCGCCTCGGCGATCCGGCCGATGGTCTCGTCCTGCAGCTCCTCCTTGCCCTGGCCCAGCGGGGACCAGGCCTCGGTGAGAATGCCGTTGCGGGCATCGATCTCGCGCATGCGCTGCTGGTTGAAGGAGGGGTGCAGCTCGATCTGGTGCACGGCCGGGACCACGCCGGTGTCCACGACGTCCTGCAGGGCCTTCTCCGTGAAGTTGGAGACGCCGATCGAGCGGGCCTTGCCGGACTCCTTGATCTCCTGGAACGCCTTCCAGGTCTCCAGGTACTTGCCCTTCTCCGGCTGCGACCAGTGGATGAGGTACAGGTCCACGTAGTCCAGGCCGAGCCGCTCGAGGGACGCGTCGATGGCCTGGAGGGCGGAGTCGTGGCCCTGGTCGTCGTTCCACAGCTTGGTGGTCACGAAGAGCTCCTCGCGGGGGATGCCGCTCTTGGCGATCGCGCGGCCCACGCCCTCCTCGTTGCCGTAGATCTTGGCGGTGTCGATGTGGCGGAAGCCCACCTGCAGGGCCTTGGCCACCACGTCCTCCGCGACGTCGGACTCCACCTGCCACACGCCGAAGCCGAGCTGGGGGATGGAGTGGCCGTCGTTGAGCTGAAGTGTCTGGTTCTTGGACATCCTGTTGGATCCTTTCTGTGACAACTACTCCCAGTCAACTGCCGCGCCGAGGATCTGACAAGCCGTTAAGTTCTCGGTGAAGTCCCTGGCCGGGCCCGGATCCCGCGCGGAGCAGCGGGGGAAACATGATGGAATGGGGGACATGAAGTTCAACTTCCGGCGTGCCAAGACCCCCGCTTATCTCACGTCCCTCGCGCTCATCGTGCTCGGCCTGATCTTCGCTGTGGCCTCGGTGGGCGTGCTCGCCTGGATCCTCACGATCCTGGGCGTGGCGCTCAACGTGATGGCCGTGAGCATCACGGCGATCGACGAGTCCCCCTCCCGTGCCCGGAGCACCGGGACGCGCGTGGTCGAGGAACCGGAAGCCGACACCGAGCAGCACGACGCCGTTCCCGCCGCCGGTTCCCGCCGGGTGGGCTCTTCCCCGCTGCGTCGTCCAGAGGATCGTCGTGCGGAGGACCGGGTGCACGCGGCGCGGGAGTCCTCCACCCGCTGAGGGGCTGATCAGTTCATGGCGGCGGCGCGGTAGATCTGCTGGACGCGCTGCTCGTCCAGGCGGGTCTCGATGCTCACGGTGTGCTCCGGGTCCGAGCGCAGGTAGCGCACCGGCCCGTGCGATCCCACGGCGAGCTTCTCCGCGTCCGCCAGTGCGTAGACCGCGTCCAGGGCGGCCGTGAACGCCGGGCCCTGCGTGGGGTTCACGCGCAGGGTGAGGTGGGCGGTCACCGTGTCCGAGACACCGTTCTCGTCGAACGGGGACTCCACGTCCAGCTCGCGCACGATGCCCACGCCGTGACCGACCACACCCGGAAGTCGCACGGCCAGGTGCCGTTGCGCCCTCGCGAAGCTGCGTCGCAGCACGGAGACCCAGGACAGTGCGGCCAGCACCAGCACCACCGCGATGAGCCCGAGCCACCAGCCGTTGCCGGTGTCCGCGAAGCGCAGGGCACTGAGCACCACCACGAGCGCGGAGACCAGGGGGATCACGAGCAGCAGGGACGCCGTGAGGCGCTCCCGCAGGGTGGGCCGGCTCGCGGCCGCGGACTCCCCGGTGGCCGTACGTTCCCCGGTGGCGGCGCGCTCGCCGGCGGGATCGGCGTCGTCGTCCGGAGCGCCGGAGGCGTCCTGCGAGGCGGAGGCCTCCTGGACACCGGGCCCGGCCGTCTCGGGGGAGCCGCCCGCCCGCTCGTCCGCGGGAGCACCGGCCGCGGGCTTCCTGCCCAGCTGACGCAGCACCGCGGCGTCGAACCCGCGGTCGTCGGAGGTCACGGGCGCGGGCCAGATGTCGAGGGAGTCCATGGCCCCCATTATGGTGGCAGGACGTCGTCGAAAGGTGGTCGCCCCGTGTCCGCTGCCCGTGCCAGCACGCCTCCCTCCACCGTCGGGAGGGGCCCGCGAGCCGGGCTGCTGCTGGTGGGGGTGCTGCTGCTGGGCGCCAACCTGCGGGCGGGCATCACCGCGGTGGGGCCCGTGATGCCGCAGATCGAGGAGCAGGTGGGGCTCAGCGCGTTCCAGGCGTCGCTGCTCGTGAGCCTGCCGCTCGTGGCGTTCGCCGCGGTCTCGCCCTTCGCGCCGCGGCTGGCGGAGGCGCTCGGGCTCGAACGGACCCTGGGCAGCGCGCTCGCCGTCCTCGCGGTGGGCATCGTGGTGCGCTCCATCCCGGGCCCCGGACTCATCTAGGTGGGGACGCTGCTGCTCGGCGCCGCGATCGCCGTGCTCAACGTGCTCATCCCGTCCCTCATCAAACGCGACTGGCCGCAGCGGATCGGCCCCATGACGGGCGTCTACCAGTCCGTCACGGCGCTGACCGCGGCCCTCGCGTCCGGGCTGGTGGTGCCCATCGCGGGCGCGGTGCCCTCCGGGTGGCGCTTCGCCCTGGGCATCTGGGCGGGCCTCGCGGTGATCGGCGTGGCCGTCCTGCTCCCCTGGATCCTGGGCACCGCCTCCGTCCGTGCGGCGACCCCGACGACGAACCCGACGTCGTCCTCCGCGGCGACCCCGACGGCGGCCGCCCCCTCCCCCGCCCCCGCGCCCGGGCGCGACGCCGCGGCGTCGCCCTCCGCGCCCGCGGCACGCCCCGACCGTGCGCAGCTGCCCCTGCGTTCACCGCTCGCGTGGCAGGTGAGCCTGTTCATGGGGCTGCAGTCCACCATCTACTACACGATGGTCACGTGGCTTCCGGCCATCCAGATCGCCAACGGGGCGAGCGCCGTGCAGGCCGGCTGGTTCCACTTCGCGTTCCAGGCGTGCGGGCTGGCCGGCACCCTGTTCTCCGCGTTCATGATCCCCCGGCTGCGGGCCCAGTCAGGACTGGGGATCCTGCTCGCGGGCGCAGGGCTGGTGGGTGTGCTGGGGCTGCTGCTCCTGCCCGGGCTGTCCCTGCTCTGGGCCCTGTGCGCGGGTTTCTGCACCGGTGGGGCGATCGTGCTGGCGATGGCCCTCTTCGGGCTGCGCACCGCCGACTACCACCAGGCGGCGGGGCTGTCCTCCATGGCCCAGAGCCTGGGCTACGTGCTCGCGGCGCTCGGACCGGTGGTGATCGGCCTGGTCAAGGACGCCACCGGCTCGTGGACGCTGCCGCTGCTGCTGCTCGCCGGGGTCGCGGTGGCGCAGGGGGTCTTCGTGGCGCTCGCCGGGCGGCCGCGCACGATCGGCGGCTGAGGTGCAGGGGCCGCCCGCAGGGCTCTCCACCCGTGTTCGCCCAGGGCCAGAAACATTTGCCGCGTCAATATATGCTGTCTACACTGCTGGGCATGAGTGAGACGAACTGGCTGTCATCCGAGGAGCGGGAGGCCTGGCTCGCGCTCGTGTCCATCATGTTCCGGCTGCCGGGCGCCATCGAGGGGCAGCTGCGCTCCGAGGAAGACATGTCTCTGGCGGAATACCTGGTGCTGGCCATGCTGAGCGAAGCTCCGGACCACCGGCACAAGATGTCTGCCCTGGCCACGGCCACCAACACCTCCCAGTCCCGGCTCTCGCGCATCGTCGCGCGCATGGAGAAGGACGGCCTGGTCACCCGGGAGGGTCGCCAGGACGACCGCCGCGTGGTGATCGCGGAGATCACCCCCGCCGGGCTGCAGCGCGTGGAGGAGGCCGCACCGGCCCACGTGCGCCACGTCCGCGAGATCGTCTTCGACCGCCTCAGCGAGGAGCAGGTGGGCCAGCTGCGGGAGATCGGCAGGGCACTGAACTGCGGCTCCAACGCCCGGGCCGCCCTCGGGATGGACTACCCGGTCTGACACCCCGCCCCCTGCGGCCCCTGTGAGGGTCTGACGCCGGGTCTACAGTGACGGGCGTGAGTATGCAGAGCGCCCAGATGGCCATGTGGCGGACCATGAAGGGGCAGGAGAACAAGGGCCGGAAGATCAGCCGGGACACCGTCCGGCGGATCGTGGACTTCGGCCGGCCGCACGGCAGGGCGATCCTCGCGTTCGTCCTGGTCTCCGTGGTCCTCGCCGTGCTGGGCGTGATCACCCCGGTGCTGGCCGGGCGCGTGGTCAACGCGATCACCGGCGGGCACGACGTCGCGGTGGTGGTCTGGCTCGCCGTCGCCATCGCGGCGGTGGCCGTGGTGGACGCGGGGCTCTCCCTGCTGAGCCGCTGGCAGTCCTCGCGGATCGGCGAGGGGCTGATCTACGACCTGCGCACGGCGGTCTACGACCACGTCCAGACCATGCCCCTGGCGTTCTTCACGCGCACCCGCACGGGCGCCCTGGTCTCGCGCCTGAACACGGACGTGATCGGTGCGCAGCGGGCCTTCGCGGGAACGCTCTCCGGGGTGGTCTCCAACCTGGTCTCCCTGCTGCTGACCGTGGGCGTGATGGCCACCATCTCGTGGCAGGTCACGGCACTGTCCCTGCTGCTGCTCCCCATCTTCCTGATCCCGGCGCGCGCCATGGGCGGCAGGCTGGCCGCACTGCAGCACCGCTCCGCGCAGTACAACGCGCAGATGTCCACGCGCATGACGGAGCGCTTCTCCGCCGGCGGCGCCACCCTGGTCAAGCTCTACGGGGACCCGGTCCAGGAGTCCCGGGAGTTCGCCGCCCGGGCGGCGGACGTCCGCGGCGTCGGCATCCGCGCCACGATGCTCCAGACCACGTTCGTCACGGCCCTGACCCTGGTCTCCGCGCTGGCCCTCGCCCTGGTCTACGGGGTGGGCGGCACACAGGCGCTGCTCGGCCACCTGGACGCCGGGTCCGTGGTGGCACTGGGCATGCTCCTCACACGGCTCTACACGCCCCTGACCATGCTCGCCAACGCCCACATGGACATCATGAGCGCGGTGGTGAGCTTCGAGCGCGTCTTCGAGGTGCTGGACATCAAGCCCCTGATCCTCGAGAGCCCCACCGCCCGGGCCCTGCCGGAGGGGCCGGTGGCCGTGGAGTTCGAGCACGTGGACTTCGCCTACCCCTCGGCGGAGCAGGTCTCCCTCGCGTCCCTGGAGGACGTGGCGGTGCTGGACTCCCGGGGCGGGGAACAGGTGCTGCACGACGTCGACTTCCGGGCCGAGCCCGGACACACGGTGGCGCTGGTGGGCTCCTCCGGTGCGGGCAAGTCCACGATCGCGCAGCTCGTGGCGCGGCTGTACGACGTCGACTCCGGCGCCGTGCGCATCGGCGGCCAGGACGTGCGCGAGACCACGTTCGAGTCCCTGCGCCACACGGTGGGCATGGTCATGCAGGACGGTCACCTCTTCCACGACACCATCCGCGCGAACCTGGGCGTGGCGCGGGAGGGCGTCACGGACGCCGAGCTGTGGGACGCCCTGGAGCGCTCCCGCCTGCGGCACGTGATCGAGTCCCTGCCGGACGGGCTGGACACCGTGGTGGGCGAGCGCGGCTACCGGCTCTCGGGTGGTGAGCGGCAACGCCTGACCATCGCCCGGCTGCTGATCGCCCACCCGCGCGTGGTGATCCTGGACGAGGCCACCTCCGCCCTCGACTCCACCAACGAGGCGCACGTGCAGGCCGCCCTGGACGAGGCCATGAACGGGCGCACCGCCGTGGTGATCGCCCACCGCCTGTCCACCATCCGCCGGGCGGACCAGATCCTGGTGATCGAGGCCGGGCGGATCGTGGAGCGCGGAACCCATGCGGAGCTGCTGGCTCGCGGCGGGCGGTACGCGGAGCTGCACGAGACGCAGTTCGCTCCCCACGAGACGCCATCGGTGACGACGCCGTCGGCCGGGTCCTGCGACGCGTGCGGGCATCTCGATGCCCGGGGTGAGCGGGAGGACGGAGGCGATCCCACGGGGTGGGGGCCGGAGCGGACGGAAGCGGGGCGGGCCGCCGACCGCGGAGCGGAAGGTCACGCGTGAGCGGGTGGGAGGAGCTGTGGTCCGAGCTGGGCATCAGCGCGCCGCACGCCCTGGCCGTGGTGCTCTCCGCGGTGGGCATCTACCTGGTCTTCCTGGTCTTCGTGCGGCTGCTCGGCCAGCGGGTGCTCTCGGCCATGTCCACGTTCGACGTGGTGATCACGGTGATGCTGGGCGCCGTGGCGGGGCGCGTGATTCTGGGCCACCCGCCCACGTTCGCGAGCGGCGTCGTGGGCCTGAGCACCCTGTTCCTGCTGGAGGTGGTCTTCGGAAGCCTGGGGGCCCGGGACCGCTGGCGGAGAGTGCTCAACGCGCCAGCGCGCGTGCTCATGGCCGGTGACAGGGTGGATCCGAAGGCCCTGCGGCGGGCCCACATCACCCGCTCGGAGCTCAACGGCGCCCTGCGCAGGGCGGGGGTGCGCTCAGTGTCCGAGGTCGCGTGCGTGGTGCACGAGTCCGGCGGCGGGCTGAGCGTGCTGCGGCGGGGCGTCCCCATCGACCCTGAGCTGCTGTGGGACGTGGCGGGGGCGGAGGACATCCCGGCGGAGTTCCTGGCGGCACCGGAGGCAGCCGAGCGGGATCCGCACGGTGCGTCCCCGGACGAGGGCCCGTCACGCGACGAAAGAAAGCGCGCTCACTGATAGTTGCGGACGGCTAGAATATTCCCACGCCAACGAAGGGACTCGGACGCATGACCGACATGGCCATCCTGTACCGCGGAGTCAGCAAGGTCTACCCGGACGGCACCACGGCCGTGGACCACCTGGACCTGGACATCCCGGCGGGCTCCCTCACGGTCTTCGTGGGCCCTTCCGGCTGCGGCAAGACCACCTCCCTGCGCATGCTCAACCGCATGGTGGAACCCACGTCCGGCACGGTGGAGATCAACGGGCAGGACGTCTCGAGCATCCCCGCCGCCAAGCTGCGGCGCTCCATGGGCTACGTGATGCAGCAGTCCGGTCTGCTGCCGCACAGGACGGTCGAGGACAACATCGCCACCGTGCCGCGCCTGAACGGTGTCTCCAAGCGCACCGCTCGCGCGGACGCCCGCCAGCTGCTCGCCTCCGTGGGCCTGGACGAGTCCCTGGCCACCCGCTACCCCGCCCAGCTCTCCGGTGGTCAGCAGCAGCGCGTGGGCGTGGCCCGGGCGCTCGCCGCGGACCCCCCGATCCTGCTGATGGACGAGCCGTTCTCCGCCGTGGACCCCGTGGTGCGCCAGGACCTGCAACGGGAGCTGCTGGACCTGCAGAAGCGGCTGCACCGCACCATCGTCTTCGTGACCCACGACATCGACGAGGCGGTGCTGCTGGGCAACCGCGTGGCGGTCTTCGCGCGCGGCGGCCGACTGGCCCAGTACGCGACCCCGGAGGAGCTGCTGCGCGCCCCGGCGGACGACTTCGTGGCGGACTTCATCGGCCGTGACCGCGGCTTCCGCTCCCTGGGATTCGACAGCGCCACCGTGGCCCTGCAGCCCGTGGCGGCGATCGTCTCCGGCACGGGGGAGCGCATCCTGCTGGGGCCGGGCATGCGGGACGGCGCCACGAGCGACGGCGGCACGGGCGACGACGGCGCGGCACCCGGCCGCCCGGCCCCGTGGCAGTCCGCCGCCGGGGACCCGGACTGGCTGCTGGTGGTGGACGACCGCCGCCACCCCCTGGGCTGGCTGCCCGTCTCTGCCTCGGGGGAGCCCGCTCCCAGCGACCAGCTGCGCGTGGGCGGCACCCTGTGGCACGACGGCGACTCGCTGCGCACCGCGCTCGACGCCGCCCTCTCCTCCCCCTCGGGGCAGGCCGTGGCCGTGCACGGAGACGGCTCCGTGGCCGGAGTGGTGCCCGGCGGGGACGTCATGCGCGCCATCGAGGAGCAGCGCTCCGCGCGCTACGACCGCCCGGAGCACCCGTGAACTGGCTGACGAACAACTGGCACACCGTCCTGGACCTCGCCGGGGCGCACCTCGTGCAGTCCGTGCTCCCCGTGGTGCTGGGGCTGCTGGTCAGCGTGCCCCTGGCCCGGCTGGCGGCGGGCAGCCGCTGGCTGCGCCCGCTGCTCGTCACGGGCTCCTCGCTGCTGTACACGATCCCCTCGCTGACCCTTTTCGTGGTGCTTCCCCTGGTCCTGGGGACCAGGATGACCTCGGTGGTCAACGTGATCGTGGCACTGACCCTGTACGTGGTGGCCATCCTCGTGCGCTCGTGCGTGGACGCCTTCGAGTCCCTGGACCGGGACGTCCTGCAGGCCGCCACGGCCATGGGGTACCGGCCCGCGCGGCGCTTCTTCGGGGTGGAGCTGCCCCTGGCGGTGCCCGTGATGGTCGCCGGCCTGCGGGTGGCCACCGTCTCGAACATCTCCATGGTCTCGGTGGGCGCGGTGATCGGCATCCAGTCGCTGGGCACCCTGTTCACGGACGGGCTGCGCCGCTCGATCGTCGCGGAGATCCTCGTGGGCATCGTGGCCACCGTGCTGATCGCCGTGGTGCTGGACCAGCTGCTGCGGCTGCTGGGACAGGTGCTCACCCGCTGGCAGCGCCCGGGGACGGGCGCGCGGGAGGCCGGCGGGCGGCGTCGTCGTGACACCCACGGCCGCGGCCGCACCGCGGGCGGCGCGCGTGACGCGACCGGAGCCCTGGCCGCCGTGGAGTCTGGGGGTGCCCGCGCATGAGTCTCGTTGCCGACGCCGCACAGTTCCTCACGGACCCCGCCAACTGGAGCGGGCCCTCCGGCATCCCCCAGCGCCTGCTCGAGCACGTGGGCTACAGCGCGCTGACCATGGTGATCGCGCTGGCCGTGGCCGTGCCGCTGGGTCTGTGGGTGGGGCACACCCGCCGCGGGGGCGGCGTGGTCGTGGGTGTGGCCGGTGCCCTGCGCGCCCTGCCCACGCTGGGCCTGCTGACCCTGTTCACGCTGCTCATGGGTCTGGGGCTGCTGCCGCCGATCCTCGCGCTGGTGCTGCTGGCCGTGCCGCCCATCCTCTCGGGGACGTACTCGGGGATCGCGGCGGTCTCGCCAGCGCTCGTGGACGCGGCCCGGTCCATGGGGATGACGGAGCGCCAGGTCCTCACGCGCGTCGAGATTCCCGTGGCGCTGCCCGTGATCCTGGGCGGGATCCGCAACGCCGCGCTGCAGGTGCTGGCCACGGTGACCATCGTGGCGTACATCAACCTGGGCGGCCTCGGCCGCTACCTGATCGACGGGCTCGCGGTGCGCGACTACGCGCGCATGCTCGGGTCCGTGGTGCTCGTGGCCGTGCTCGCACTGGCCGCGGACGCAGTGCTCGCCCTCGTACAACGCCTGGTGACGTCACCGGGTCTCGCAACGGCAGGAGATCGACCATGACCACCCCCACCTCCACCCGCCACGCAACCTGGCGCCCCGCAGCATGGGTCGCCGTGGCCTCCACGGCACTGCTCGCCCTCACCGCGTGCGGCGGCTCGGACCCCCTGGGCGGGGGCGACGACGCCGCGAGCGGCTCCTCCGACACCGTCACCGTGGGTTCGGCCGACTTCCCGGAGTCTCAGATCGTGGCGGAGCTCTACGCCGGCGTGCTGCGGGACGCCGGGGTCTCCGTGGAGACCAAGCCGGGCATCGGGGCCCGCGAGGCCTACGTGGGAGCGGTCAAGGACGGCTCCGTGGACGTTGTCCCGGACTACTCCGGCAACCTGCTGCTCTTCGCGGACAAGAACGCCACGGCCGCCTCCGCCGAGGACATCGTGAAGGCGCTGCCGGCAGCGCTCGAGGACCAGAAGCTCTCCGTGCTGGACGCCTCGAAGGCCGAGGACAAGGACGCCCTCGTGATCACGCAGGCCACCGCGGACAAGTACGGCCTGAAGAGCATCGAGGACCTCTCCTCGGTGTGCGGGGAGCTGGTCATGGCGGGGCCCCCGGAGTTCCAGGAGCGCGCCTACGGCACGAGCGGGCTCAAGAAGAAGTACGACTGCTCCTTCAAGTCCTTCCAGCCCATCAACGACGGCGGCGGGCCGCTCACCGTCCAGGCACTGACCAAGGGCGACGCCCAGGTGGCGGACATCTTCACCACCACCCCGGCCATCAAGGACCAGAAGCTCGTGGTGCTGGAGGACCCCAAGGACAACTTCATTGCCCAGCAGGTGCTACCGCTCACCGCCCCGGACCGGCTGCCGCAGAAGGCGGTGGACGCGCTCAACGAGTTCTCGTCCAAGCTGACCACGGAGGACCTCATCGACCTCAACCGCAAGGTCAGCGGGGACGAGCAGCAGAACCCCGCGGACGCCGCCAAGCAGTGGCTGGGCGACCACGGGTACGACAAGGCCTCCTGACCCGTCCTCCCTTCTCGCGCCGTTCACGTACCACCGGGTACGTGGACGGCGCGGACCTGGTGGGAGGAGTTCTGCACAGGGTTGTCCACATACGGTGAGGATTTTCCCCACCGGCCTCTGACCTGCGGTGACACCGGTGTTTCCCCCGGTGGGGGCACCGGGGACACGCCGTGGTTTCCACACCTGTGGATAACTCTGTGCACAACCTGTGGGGTTAACGCCCGGTGCCGCCCGGGTCATCTGGCGGTCACCTCCAGGTCACCGCACTGCGCGTGTCTATGCTTGACGGGATCGTCCGCCGCCGCGCGGTGGCGGTCGGACAGAGCCCGGCATCAAGGGGGATCCCGGGCACCATGACTCCCCACGGTCGTGATGCGTGCCAACCGAGGAGGCCTCCACATGCAGCATGAGCACTCGATCCCCCAGGGCCTCGACGGTCAGGAGCAGGTGCTCCAGTTCGTCAGGGAGCACCTTCTGCGGGACACCCGGGTGGACCCCGAGGACCGCGCCGTGTTCACGGGCCGCCTCACCACCCACGTGCACCGCCTGGTCACCTCCCTCTACGCCGTCTACGGCTCGGGGCCGGGGTTCTGGGACACCGTGGCCCAGGCAGTGCTGACCGCGTGGGAGGCGTTCGTGGCCCGCCCTCGGGACCTCAAGGATCTCGACCGGCGCCGCGAGGACGCCCAGCCGTGGTTCACCTCCCGGGACGCCGTGGGCGGGGTCTGCTACGTGGACCGCTTCGGCGGGGACCTTGCCGGGCTGCGGGAGCGGATCCCGTACTTCAGGGAGCTCGGGCTCACCTACCTGCACCTGATGCCCCTCTACGAGGCCCCGGAAGGCAACTCGGACGGCGGGTACGCGGTCTCCTCCTACCGGCACGTGGACCCCGCACTGGGGACCATGGCGGAGCTCGCAGAGTTCGCCGCCCTGCTGCGGGCGCAGGGGATCGCGCTGGTGCTGGACTTCGTCTTCAACCACACGTCCAACGAGCACGCATGGGCCCGGGCTGCCGCCGCGGGGGACCCGTTCTACGAGCGCTTCTACTGGATCTACCCGGACCGCACCATGCCGGACGAGTTCGAGCTCACCGCGCGCGAGATCTTCCCGGACGACCACCCGGGGGTGTTCACCCGTGTGGACAGTACCGAGGTGGGTCGCACGCTGAGCCCGCTGCACCCGGATCCCCGCTGGGTGTGGACCACGTTCCACCGTTTCCAGTGGGACCTGAACTACTCCAACCCCCACGTCTTCCACGCGATGGCCGCGGAGATGCTCTTCCTGGCCAACCACGGCGCCCAGGTGCTGCGCCTGGATGCCGTCGCCTTCATCTGGAAGCAGCTGGGCACCTCCTGCGAGTCGCAGCCCCAGGTGCACGACCTGCTGCGCGCGTTCAACGTCGTCATGGCACTGGCCGCGCCCGCGGTGGAGTTCAAGTCCGAGGCCATCGTGCACCCGGACGAGGTCATCCGCTACATCCAGCCGGACCAGTGCGCCCTGTCCTACAACCCGCTGCAGATGGCGCTCACCTGGGATGCCCTGGCCACGCGGGACGTGCGGATGCTCTCAGCAGCGCTCGCGGAGCGCCACGCCACTCCGGAGGGCACCGCCTGGGTGAACTACGTGCGCAGCCACGACGACATCGGCTGGACCTTCTCGGACGAGGACGCCGCGCGGCTGGGGATCGCCGGCCACGACCACCGCCGCTTCCTCAACGCCTTCTACACCGGCCGCCACCCGGGCAGCTTCGCCCACGGCGTCGCCTTCCAGGACAACCCCCGCACCGGCGACTGCCGCATCTGCGGGACCACGGCGTCCCTGCTGGGCCTGGAGACCGAGCCTGGCCCAGCGGTGGACCGGATTTTGCTGGCCTACTCCCTGGCCATGAGCACGGGTGGCCTGCCGCTGATCTACCTGGGGGACGAGGTGGGCCAGCTCAACGACGCCCACTGGCAGGAGAACCCGGACAATGCGCACGATGCCCGGTGGGTGCACCGACCCCTGTACTCGGAGGCGGACTACGAGCGCCGTCACGACCTCTTCTCCGTCCAGGGGCGGATCTTCGGCGGGATCCGGGGGATGATCACGGTCCGTCGCAGCACCCCGGAGTTCGACGGCACCACCCTGATCCCGTTCGACACGCACAACGACCACGTGCTGGGCTACCAGCGCCCCGGTGGGCACAGCGTGGTGCTGTGCCTGGCCAACGTGAGCGACTGGTCCCAGTTCGTCACGGGCGAGACGCTGAGCGGGTTCCTGCCCACGGCCACGTCCCTGGGCGACGACGAACGGGTGGACCTGCGCGCCGGGATCCTCCTGGAGGCCCATGGCTTCCGGTGGCTGCGAGTGCTCCCCGCGGTCTAGGAACCGGTCCGGAAACGCCCCTCCACCCCTGTCCCCCCAAAAGGGGGTAGGTCTCCGCAGATGGGTGGACAACGCCGGTTATCCACATGATTTGTCCACAGCGTGGATAAGTCACACGAGTGGGATTCGATCCGCTGTCCATACGTTTATCTGGTATCTCCCCTGGTGAGAGCGGGGTGCATCCCTGGGATGCGGCAGGGTGGCTCAGGACGTCGAAAACCTGTTCGAAAAACCCACAGCTTTTTCCACCCCTGTGGACAACTTTTATCCACCCCTGTGCACGCGTCATATGACCCCGCAGAGGGTGACGTGTCCACAAGTTTGCATCAGACTGGAAGTGCCTGGTCATCCAGGCGCACTGTCACAAGCGTGTGTCGCTGCTCGGTGGGACGAGCGGCGTGGGGAGAGGCACGCACCAAGGGGGGAAACATGTCTGCACACATCACGCGCCTGGAGAAGGACGCGCACGGATTCACCATGCTGGCCGAGCAGGACGTCCCCGTGGAGGGCGACGTCGTGGACGAGGCACTCAGCCGGCCGGCCGCACTGGGCAGGTGGTTCGATGTCCACTACGAGTGGCCAACGAGCATCGACGAGCCCCTGAACGTGGGGGCGGCACTGGAGTTCACCGCGGCCGTCGGGCCGCTGCGCTACGAGTTCATCATGATCGTGGCGGACCGCGTACCCGGGGAGTCGCTCATGCTGCGCACCACCAAGGGTCCGACCGACGCCACCGTGGAGATCACGTGGACAGAGGCCGACGGCGGTGTCCACGTGATCTTCGAGGGTGACTTCCGGCTGCGGGGTTCCCTGTGGTGGAAGTCGCCGTGGTCCCAGATGCTGGCCAGGCGCGCCGTGACCCGTGGTCTGGAGCGGATGCGGAAGGACCTGCTCTCGCATGCGCAGACACCCACGCCCGCCCTCCTCGGAAGGGCCGGCGGTGCTGCGGCCACGCCGCCGGCGGCGCAGGGCGGGTGCGTGGGGCGTGGCCGCGCGGCGCACAGGAAGCCGAGCGGGCGTCGTCGGGCGCAGAGCGTCTGAGGACACGAGCCGAGAGGCTCAGGGCAGCGGGCGTTCCATGCGCTGGACCGTGACCCAGAAGTCCGGGCCGGGCACGTGGAACGTGGCGGTGCCGCGCGGGGTGTACCCGAGGCCGGAGTAGAAGCGCTTGAGCGCGGGGTTGTTGTCGTCGCAGTCCAGGCGCGAGATGCGCCGGCCCGACGCCGCGATCACGGTCTCAGCCGCATGCAGCAGGCGTGTGCCCGTGCCGGTGCCGGTGAGGCTGCGGTCCACCGCCACGCCGTGGATGTACCCGGCGGGTTCGGGCTGCTCGCCCCAGATCTCCGGGTCCTCCCAGATCACGCGCACGCTGCCCAGCACCTCGCCGGGGCGGTCCTCGGGCTCCACGACCCACCACTCGCCGGCGGCGATCTCCCGTTCGACCTGCGCCGGGGTGAACTCGCCCTCACGCCACTGGTCGATGCCGCGGGCCTGCATCCACCGTGCCAACTCGTCGCGCAGCGCCACGATGCCCGCGGCGTGCGCGGGGGTGGCCGGAACGACGTCGGCCACGGAGGGGACGGGGGCGGCGGAGGTGCTCTGAGCGCGGTTCATGACCCCAGCGTAGGGCGCTGCGTCATGGACGTACGCTGGTGGCTGAACGTCCTTGACCCCTCTCCGGGGCCGGACGGACAGTTGAAGCATCAGGAATCCCCAGAAAGGATGATTCACCGTGGCTGAAAAGTTCACTCTCCCCGATCTTCCGTACGACTACGCAGCGCTCGAGCCGTACATCTCGGCGCAGATCATGCAGCTGCACCACGACAAGCACCACAACACGTACGTGACCGGTGCGAACACCGCGCTCGAGAAGATGGAGGAGGCTCGCGCCAACGGTGACGCCGCCGGTGCCGCGAAGCTCTCCAAGGACCTCCAGTTCAACCTGGGTGGCCACATCAACCACTCCATCTTCTGGAAGAACATGTCCCCGGACGGCGGCGACAAGCCCACCGGCGAGCTCGCCGCGGCGATCGACGAGTACTTCGGCTCGTTCGACAACTTCCGTGACCAGTTCACGGCCGTTGCCACCACCATCCAGGGCTCGGGCTGGGCCATCCTGGCGTACGAGCCGATCGAGGGGAACCTCGTGATCGAGCAGATGTACGACCAGCAGAACGGTGTCCCCGTGGCCACCATCCCGCTGCTGCAGCTGGACATGTGGGAGCACGCCTTCTACCTCGACTACCAGAACGTGAAGGCGGACTACGTCAAGGCGTTCTGGAACATCGTGAACTGGGCGGACGTCGCCGAGCGCTTCGAGAAGGCTCGCGCCGGGGCCAAGTCCCTCATCTGATCCACCCGTGATGCGCTGCTCCGTAGCGCGCACGACCCACGAAACCCCGCTCGGCCTGCGCCGCGCGGGGTTTCGTGCTTCACGTCTCTCGCCACGACGACACCGCTCTGCCGCCTGCGTGCCCCGCCGCCCCGTTGCGGGCGCTCGCCTGCCGGGCATCCCCAGGCGCCGGGCGGCGTCGTCCGTGCCCCACACCCCGAGGAGTTGTCCATGAGCACGCCCCGTTTTCTGGTGACCCAGGAGATCCCCGAGCCCGGTCCGAGCATTCTGCGCGAGGCGGGTGAGGTGGACGTGCGGCAGGGCATGAGTGCGGAGGAACTGGCGGCCGCGGTCACGAGCGGGGACTACGACGTCGTGCTGGCGCAGGTCTCCGACCGCTTCGACGCCCAGCTGCTCGCCGAGGCCCGGATCAAGGGGATCGCCAACTACGCGGTGGGCTACAACAACGTGGACGTGCCCGCCGCCGCCGAGCACGGGATTGCGGTGGGCAACACCCCGGACGTGCTCAACGACGCCACCGCGAACGTGGCCATGCTGCTGCTCCTGGGCGCCGGTCGGCGGGCGCACGAGGCGTCCGAGTACCTGCGGGAAGGGCGGTTCACGGGTCTTCACCCGGACCTGCTCGTGGGCCAGGACGTCACGGGAGCCACCCTCGGGATCGCCGGGATGGGGCGGATCGGCAAGGCCGTGGCACACAGGGCCCTCGGCTTCGGGATGCGCGTGGTTTTCACTCAGCGCCCGCCGCGCGACCGCGAGGTCTCCCAGGACGAGCTCGGGGACCTGGCGGGCAGGGTGACCCAGGTGCCGTGGGACGAGCTCGTGGAGACGAGCGACTTCCTGTCCCTGCACGTGCCGCTCACCGAGGACACCACCCATCTGGTCGATGCGGACGTGCTGCGCCGCATGAAGTCCACGGCGGTGCTCGTGAACACCGCCCGCGGGCCCGTGGTGGACGAGAAGGCCCTGGCCCACGCCCTGCGCGAGGGCGAGATCTTCGCCGCCGGCCTGGACGTCTTCGAGAACGAGCCCGCCGTGGAGCCCGAGCTGCTCGAGCTGCCCAACGCGTTCCTGCTCCCGCACGTGGGCTCGGCGGAGGTCGGCACGCGCGCCGGAATGGCGCGGATGGCCGCGGAGAACGCCGTCGCCATGGCCCGGGGAGAGAAGCCGCCGTACCCGGTGGAGGCGTAGGGGCTCTGCCCAGGAGGGTGGCGACGGCGTCGCACCCTGCCGGTCAGGTGCCGCGCAGCAGCGCTCCGACGACGTCGGCGGTCGCGGCCACGGCAGTGTCCACGTCCTGCTCGGTCGTGTCCCTGCCCAGGCTGAAGCGCACCGCCGTGCCCGCGATCTCCGGGGAGAGGCCGAGGGCCGTGAGCACGTGGGACGGCTCCGTGGAGCCCGCCGAGCACGCGGAGCCGGACGAGACCAGCACACCCCGGTTCTCCAGGTCCACGAGCACCGTCTCCCCGTTGACCCCGGGGAAGCAGAAGCTTGCGTTCGTGGCCAGGCGTGAGCCGCCGGCCAGGGGGTCCGGACCGGTGAGCAGGGCGCCCGGTACGGCGCTCAGGACGCCTCGGATCAGCCGGTCCTGGAGGGCGACGGCGCGGCGCCCGTAGTCCTCGCGCTCCGCCTCCGCGCGTTCCAGGGCCACGGCGAGACCCACCGCACCGGCCACGGTCGAGGTTCCCGAGCGGCGGCCGCGCTCGTGTCCGCCACCGCTGAGCAGCGGGCGCAGCGGCGTGCCGCGTCGGAGCCACAGCAGTCCAATGCCGGGTGGTGTCCCGATCTTGTGACCGGCGAGCGACAGCGCGCTCACCCCGAGGGCCCGCACGTCCAGGGGCAGCGTCCCCGCGGCCTGAACCGCGTCCGTGTGGAGGGGGACGTCGTGCTCCGCGGCGATCTCCGCCAGGGCGGCGACGTCCTGCACCGTTCCGACCTCGTTGTTGGCGAGCATCACGGAGGTCACGGCCACGTCGTCGTCCTCGCTGAGGACCGCGTGGAAGGCGTCCGGTGTGACCGTGCCGTCCGCGTCCACCGGGACCTGCTGCGCGGTGAAGCGGTCGTAGCGGGCGAGGTCTGCAGCGGAGTCCAGGACGGCGTGGTGCTCGACGGCGCTCGTGACCACGCGGGTCCGCGTCGTGCGTCTCTCCCGGCGGGCCAGGGCGATCCCCTTGACCGCGAGGTTGTCCGCCTCCGTGCCTCCGGACGTGAAGACGATCTCCCCGGGGTGGGCGTGCAGCACGGCGGCCACCCGCTCGCGGGCATCCTCCAGGGCCGCGGCCGCGCGGCGGCCCCGTTCGTGGTGGCTGGACGCGTTGCCGAACTCGGAGGTCAGCCACGGCCACATGGCCTCGATGACCTCCCGCCGGGGAGCGGCGGTGGCCGCGTGGTCCAGGTAGATCATGGGATGCCTTTCACGATGGGGCGGCCGTGCCGGGTCAGTCGACGGCGATGTCCAGGCCCAGGTCCAGCGCGCGGACCGAGTGGGTCAGGGCGCCCACCGAGATGACGTCCACGCCGGTGGCCGCCACGTCCCCGATGGTCTCCAGGGTGATGCCGCCGGAGGCCTCCACGGCGGCCCGGCCGTCGATCATCGCCACACCGCTGACGAGGTCCGCGCGGGAGAAGTTGTCCAGCATGACCACGTCCGCGCCCCCGGCGAGAACGTCCTCGATCTGGTCCAGACGGTCGACCTCCACCTCCATGCATGCCGTGTGGGGCATCTTCCGGCGCAGCTCCCGCAGGGCGTGGGGCAGCGAGGCCCCGCCGGCCGTGAGGACCGCCAGGTGGTTGTCCTTGAGCATCACGGCGTCCGAGAGCCCGAAGCGGTGGTTGTGGCCGCCGCCGCAGGTCACGGCGTGCTTCTCGAGCGCGCGCAGCCCCGGGGTGGTCTTGCGGGTGTCGCACACGCGGGTTCGCGTGATCGTCCCGGTGGGGAGCTTGTTGGCCCGTTCGACCTCGGCGACCGTCTTCTCCACCTCCGCGACGTAGCGCGCGGTGGTCGTTGCGATCCCGGACATGCGCTGCACCAGGTTCAGCACGGTGCGCTCGGCGCTCAGCAGGGGCCGGACGGGTCCGGAGACCGTGGCCACCACAGTCCCGGGTTCGAGGACGTCCCCGTCCGCCACGTGCAGCTGGACGGTGAGCGCGGGATCCGCAACCGCGAAGCCCGTGCGGATCACCTCCTCCCCGGCGAACACGCCGCTCTCGCGGGAGGTCACCGTGGCGGTGGCGTGCGCGTCCGCGGGAAGGGCGAGGTCCGAGGTGAGGTCACCCCACGGGGCGTCCTCCGCGAGTCCGGCGCGGATCACGGCCTCAACGGCTGAGCGGTGCAGCATGTGCTGTCCTTTCCTGGTGGTCTTCGAGTGCCGATGCGTGTGCGGCGTGAGGTGTTCCTGCGTGCGTTTCCGCGGCGTCCGCCCGGTGGTGCGCGCCGCAGGACTCCGTGCGCAGCCGCGCGGCACGGACCACCTCTCGGCCCACGGTGAGCAGGTTGTGGTCCTCGTACTCGGCCAGGGTGGCCGGGCGGCTGCCGTGCGGTCGGGGGGCGGCGCCGGGATCCTTCGCCCCTGCCTCTGAATCTGCCCTTGCGTCTGCCGCTCCCGTTGCCACCGTTGACGACGACGCCGCGAGCCACTCCTCCAGCAGCCGCTGGGACGCAGCCAGCTCGGCCTCGGCGCGGACCACTCCGGCCCCGCGCCACATGGTGGCCTGCAGGGCGGCGCGGCTGAACGGAATGTCGGGAGACCCGTCCATTCCCTGGGAGACATGCGTGGGTTCGGTGTCATGCAGCGGCGAACGCATGGTGTTCTCGACCGGCCACGAACGGGCGGAGGAGCCCTGGGCGACGAGACGTCCGGCGCGTTCACCAAACACCACCGCCTCCAGCAGGGAGTTGGAGGCCAGCCGGTTGGCTCCGTGCAGCCCGGTGGCGGCGCACTCGCCGGCCGCCCACAGCCCCGGGACGTTCGTGCGCCCGGAGGCATCTGTCAGCACACCGCCCATGAGGTAGTGGGCCGCGGGGCTCACGGGCACGAGCTCCCGGGACCACTCGATCCCGTGCTCCCGCAGCGCGGCGTCGATGGTGGGGAAGCGCCGGGCAAGGAAACCGACCCTGTCCTCGCCGTCCGGCACGGGGATCCCCGTGCAGTCGAGAAAGACCCCGGCCCCGGGTTCGGCGGAGCGCTCGGCGGCGATGGCGCGGGCCACGACGTCACGGGGTGCGAGCTCGCCGCGGGGGTCCACGCGGAGCATGAACCGCTCACCACAGTGGTTGCGCAGCACGGCACCCTCGCCCCGCACGGCCTCGGAGATCAGGAAGGACCCCGGGGTGGCCAGCGCGGTGGGGTGGAACTGCACGAACTCCATCCCCCGCACCTCCGCTCCGGCGCGCAGCGCGAGGGCGATGCCGTCCCCGGCGGCCACCGCGGGGTTCGTGGTGAACGGGTACAGCTGGCCCACGCCCCCGGTGGCGAGCACCACGTGGTTGGCGGGCAGGTCGCGGGGTTCCCCGAGGAGTCCGTCCGCGTCGACGGGCTGCACGGTCAGGCCGGTGATCTGGCCGTCGCTCAGCCGCAGTTCTGTGACCACGGTGTATTCCAATAGGGTGATGTCTCCGCGAGACGCAGCTTCCGTCGCCCGCGCGGTCAGCGCCGCCTGGATGGCGTGCCCGGTGGCGTCCCCTCCCGCGTGCAGGATGCGGGGAACGCTGTGGGCGCCCTCCAGGCCCTGCACCCAGTCAGAGGTGGGCCCGGCCACCCGGTCGAAGCGGACCCCTGCATCGGTGAGCGCGGTGATGGCTTCGGGGGAGTCCGCGACGACGCCGCGCACCACCTCTGCGTCGCAGCGCCCCGCTCCCGCGGCGAGGGTGTCGTGGACGTGCAGCTCCGGGGTGTCCTGCGACTGACCCCCGGGCAGGTCCCGCGTCATCGCGGCGATCCCGCCCTGGGCGCGGTCCGTGGCGGTGTCCGCGAGCGCGGACTTGGTCACCACGGTGACCCGGGCGCCCTCCGCCGCCGCCCGCAGCGCGGCGGTGAGCCCCGCGGCACCGGAACCCACGACGACCACGCGCGGTGCGGCGTCGTCGTGCCCGGTGGTGGGCAGCGGCGCGTCACGCACACGGCACCGCGGCGAGCATCCGCTCGAGGGCCACGGAGGCGTCCTCGGCCACGTCGGACTGCACGCTCACCTGGTTCACCACGCGCCCCTCGACCAGCTCCTCCAGGACCCACGCGAGGTAGCCCGGGTGGATCCGGTACATCGTGGAGCACGGGCAGATCACCGGGTCCAGGCAGAAGATGGTGTGCTCGGGGTGCTCGGCGGCCAGCCGGTTGACCATGTTGATCTCGGTGCCGATCGCGAAGGTCTGCCCGGGTTCCGCCGCCGCCACGGCCTTGCGGATGTGGTCCGTGGAGCCTGCGGAGTCCGCGGCGTCCACTACCTCCATGGGGCACTCCGGGTGCACGACGACGGTGCAGCCCGGGTGCTCGGCACGCGCCTGCTCGATCTGCGCCACGGTGAAGCGGCGGTGCACGGAGCAGAAGCCGTGCCACAGGATCACGCGGGCGTCCCGCAGCTGCTCGGCGGAATTGCCGCCCAGGGGCTTCCGCGGGTTCCACAGGGGCATCTGCGCGAGCGGCACGCCCATGGCCTTGGCGGTGTTGCGCCCCAGGTGCTGGTCCGGGAAGAAGAGGACGCGCTGCCCGCGCGCGAACGCCCACTTCAGGACGGTGGCGGCGTTCGAGGAGGTGCACACGATCCCGCCGTTGCGCCCGCAGAACGCCTTCAGCGCCGCCGAGGAGTTCATGTAGGTCACGGGGATGACGGAGGCGAGGGGCTCGCCGTGCTCGTCCGTGAGCACGGTGCCGTCCTCGGCCGTGGCGTGGGGACCGAGCGTGTCCACGAGGTCCGCCCAGCACTCCTCCACCGAGTCCTCGTCCGCCATGTCCGCCATGGAGCAGCCCGCGGCGGGGTTGGGCAGGATCACGGCCTGCTCGGCGGTGGAGAGGATGTCCGCGGTCTCCGCCATGAAGTGCACGCCGCAGAACACGATCGCCTCCGCTTCCGGGTGCGCCTTCGCCTGTTGCGCGAGCTGGAACGAGTCCCCGATGAAGTCCGCGTGCGCCACGATCTCGTCCCGCTGGTAGAAGTGGCCCATCACCACCGTGCGCTCGCCGAGGCTCTGCTTCGCGGCGCGGATCATGGCGTCCAGCTGCTCCGGGGTGGCGTCCCGGTAGCGCTGCGGGATGGTGGGCTGCGCGGGGGAGCCGGCCGGCACGGCGTCCTCCTGGGACGCACCGGGACCGTAGCCCTGCGCGAGCGGGGCGGGAAAGTCCCACGGCTGCTCGGCCAGCGCCGAGCTGCACGAGGCGCCCTGGGGTGACGACGTCGTGGCGTCCGGTCGGGAGGCCAGCAGGGTCAGACGGGTGGCGACGGAGGTCATGGTGTCTCCTCGGTGGAGCGGGATCGGAAGAACTCGGGAGCATCTGCGGTGGTGAAGCGGTACAGGGCCGGCGGGCGGTGCGGGGTGCCGGCCACGCGTTTGCCGGTGTCCTCCAGGCGCCCCGAGCGCAGCACGTGGCGGCGGAAGTTCGGGGGGTCCACCTCGTGACCGAGGATGGCCTCGTGGACCTCCCTGAGCTGGGCGATGGTGAACGCGGCGGGCAGGAACGAGCGGGCGACGGTGGGGTCCGCGATCCGGTCCCGCAGGCGCTCCAGGGCGTGGGAGACGATCAACGAGTGGTCAAAGGCCAGCGGCGGGAGATCGGTGGCCCGCAGCCAGGTGACGTTGAGGTCCCCGTCCCCGGAGGCGGCGTCGTGAGTGGGCAGGGCGGCCCAGTAGACCACGGTGACCACGCGCTCGTCGGCACCCTCGGAACGGGTGAGGCCCCCGAACGTGGCGAGCTGCTCGAGGTGCGCGGCGGTGAGGCCCGTGGTCAGGTGCAGGTAGCTCGCGGCCGCCGTCTCGAGGTCCTGGTCCTCGCCCAACGGGCCGCCCGGCAGCGCCCACATCTGGCGGTAGGGCTCGCGGACGCGGCGCACCAGCGGCAGCCACAGCTCGTGGCGGCCGTCCGGGCCGGTGGGGCGCACCGTGAAGATCACCGTGGACACGGCGATGCTCGTGCACGCAGTGCTCATGGCAGCCGCCCATCGCCGAGAAGTCCGGGGGACCCCCGGTAAGTGTCACGGTGACTCTAACATGTAAATGTCAAAGTGACACTAAGTGGTGGCGCACGACCACGCGTCCGTCGGCGTGACCTGTTGGGAACCCGGCCCCTCGCGGGCCGGGCCGAACGCGCGGTCCCGCGGCACGACGTCGTGCCCCCGGACCGCGCGCCACATTCGCGGCCCACCCGTGTCCTGACCACCGCGGGCCCCGGGGTTGCGTACCTTGGGCTGAACCCTGCTCCGCCGTCAGCATCGCCGTCAGAACGGAACATGCCATGTCCTCGAACGCGCCCAGCGCCCGCCCGCACGGCACCGAGAAGAGGGGAACCGGCGCGCTGCTCCGGGTCCTGAACTGGATCGAGTGGGTGGGCAACAAGCTCCCCGACCCGTTCTGGCTGTTCCTGATGCTCGCCGGGATCGTGATCCTGCTCAGCTGGATCCTCTCCGCAGTGGGCCTCAGCGCCGTCAACCCGGCCACGGGGGAGGCCGTGGCGGTCACGAACCTGCTGGCCCCGGACGGGCTGCGCAAGATCGTGGCCGAGGCCGTGACCAACTTCGTGGAGTTCCCGCCGCTCGGTCTGGTGGTCGTGATCCTGCTCGGCGTGGCCGTGGCCGAGCAGTCCGGGATGCTCTCGGCGGCGCTGCGCGGCTCCGTGGCGCGGGTGGGGCCAAAGTGGCTCACCTTCGTGCTGGCGCTGACCGGCATCACCGGCTCCATCGCCTCGGACGCCATGTACGTGGTGCTCATCCCCCTGGGCGCGCTCGCGTTCAAGGCCGCCGGGCGCTCGCCGGTGGTGGGGCTCATCGTGGCGTTCTGCTCAGTGGCGGCCGGGTTCAACGCGTCCCTGCTGCCCACGGCGTCGGACGCGCTGCTCGGCGGCATCACCACGGCGGCGGCCGGGCTGATCGACAAGAGCGTGATCGTCACCCCGGTGTCCAACTACTTCTTCACGTTCGTCTCCTCCCTGGTGCTCGCGGCGATCATCACCGTGGTCACCGAGACGGTGCTGGCCAAGCGCGGCGAGGCCATCGAGGAGGACACCGACACCAGGCAGCAGAACATGGGCGACTTCGAGGACATGCGCCTGAAGCCCCGCGAGAAGCGCGGTCTGCGCAACGCCGGGATCGCCTTTGCACTGATGATGGTGGTCTACCTCCTGGCCCTGCTCATCCCCGGCTCCCCGCTGCGCGCGGAGGACGGCACCGTGCTGATGTCCCCGCTGCTGATCAACGTGGGCATCGTGATCGCGGTGATGTTCGCCGTCGTCGGCTGGGTCTACGGCCGCGCCGCCGGGACCATGACCCGCGCCCGCCAGGTGCCCGAGGCCATGGCCGAGGGCCTCACCAGCGTGACCCCGGTGCTCGTCCTGTTCTTCGCCGCCGCCCAGTTCACCGCGTACTTCCAGTGGTCTGGGATCGGGCCCGTGCTGGCCGTCTACGGCGCGGACTTCATCGGCTCCCTGGGGCTGCCGCCGGTGCTGACTTTCACGGGGATCGTGCTGATCGTGGCAGTGATGAACCTGCTCATCACCTCCGGCTCCGCCCAGTGGACGCTGCTCGCGCCGGTGATGGTGCCCATGCTCATGCTGCTCAACGTCTCACCGGAGATGACGCAGGCGCTGTTCCGTATCGGCGACTCGCCCACCAACGTGATCAGCCCCGTCAGCCCTTACTTCGCCCTGGTGCTGGGCTACCTGCGGCGCTACCAGAAGAACGCCGGCGTGGGCACGCTGATCTCGCTGGTGCTCCCGCTGTCCATCGCGATGCTCGTGGGCTGGTTCCTGCTCTTCGTCGCCTGGTACCTGCTGGGCCTGCCCCTGGGTCCGCAGGACCTCTGAGCGCCCGGCGGGGTTTGCCGGGGACGACGCCGCCGCGCTGCCGCCGTCGCGCGGCAGGTCGCCTTCGCCCGGCACGCCGCCCCTCGCGGGGCGCGCTGCTCTGGGATGCCCGGTCAAGGACGGCGAGCCCCCACCGGAAACGACGAACGCCCCTCCCCGCCCGGTGACCAGGTCACTGAGCGGGGAGAGGCGTTCTCGCTGTTCCCCGGTACCGGATTCCGTCACCGGGCCCGACACCGGGGGAGCGGGTCAGTCGTTGGAGTCCACGGTGATCTTGTCCCCGGACACCGTCACGGTGCCGGAGGTGGAGATGCTCGTGGTGGTGTCCTCGTCGGACCAGTCGGCGGGCTCGTCGTCGTCGTACTCCTCGTTGTGCTGGTAGTCGAGACGCGCCTCCCCGGACTTGCTCGTGGAGAACGAGATCTCACCGTTGCTGAACGGGGAGCGGGACACCGTGTAGGTGGGGTAGCTCTCGATGCTCCACACCGGGTTCCGGTAGTCCTTCTTGTCCCCGAAGATCGAGTACCCGAAGGGGCAGCCGTCCGGCTCGAACTCGCCGGACTTGGCGCAGGTGTCGAGTTTGGCGTTGAGCTGCTTGGTGAGGTCCTGCTCCAGTGCCGGGGTGAAGGACTGGCTGAAGGACATGCCCGAGTCCATCGACTCCGCCCCGGCGCGGATCTGCGCCACCTGGTTGCCGCCGTAGGTCACGTACTTGCTCGCGGAGGACACGCCCACGGCGTAGTCGCCCGGGAGCACGGTGAACTCCTGGGTGTGGGAGTCGTTCTGCTTCTCCACCGTGACCTTCTGGTCGTTCACGGTCAGCTCGTCCACTCCCGCGGGAACCTCCACGCTGAACGTCTGGTAGAGCGAGGAGCCGGCCGCGGTCTCGTCGACGCGCCAGGACTTGAACAGCCCGTTGCGCGAGTCGCTGACCATGGGCAGCGAGACCGGGGTGGTCACGCCGTCCTGGGCCACGGTGGCGTTGACCGTGGCGTGGTCGCCGTCGATCTGCGTGTCCTTGATCTCGTACGAGGACACCCGGTTTTCGGCGGCGCCGTAGATCTCGTCCGTGAGCAGGGCGCGCTCGCCGGTGGCCACGTTCGGGTCTGCGGCCTTCGCCACGGCGGTGGCCTTGCCGTCCTGCACGGACTGCAGCAGCTCCTCGGCCTGGTTGTCCGGGCCGAAGACGGTGCGGCTGAGCACCGAGAACACGATCACCGCGGCCACGGCCAGCAGGACGACGGCGCCCACGATGATCGCGATGAGCCGGATCCGCTTCTTCTTCGCGGGGTCCATCGGCGTGCGCTCGGGCTGCGCGGCGGCGGCCGGGCGGGCGTCGTCGTAGCTGGGCAGCACGCGGGTCTGCTCACCGGGCGCGAGGCCGGCGGTGTCACCGCGCTGAGCGGTCACCGTGTCCTCGGCGGGGTAGGCCGCGGGGGACGACGTCGCCGCGGTGGTCGCGGACGTCGTCGTCCCCGGCGCGGTGGCAGCGCTGTGCCCGGCG